>JAICQW010000236.1 GCA_025937665.1 Nitrososphaeraceae archaeon
AACAACTATACAAGTCACCGCCATTTTGCACTCTGTGAATCATGTTTTTGGAGTGCAACTATTTTCAAATCAGATAAAAAACAAGAACACAAAACCGATGCATGTCCTGTATGTTTCAATGACAGTAGTGTATCACTAATTCCACTTACAAAAGACGAAGTTTATGAGTTATCTATCAGATCCAAAGGTGGACTAGAAATGAAATTTTCAAAATTGATAAAAGTGTAGGTTATTGACATCCGTAAATAAATGGCATAATTTCTTTTTGAAGAATGTAAACTATATAGATATTAAATGTAGTTCATGTAACAACGATGCAGAGGATATTCCATGATGAAGGAGATTTTTGTGTACATTGTTGGAATGAAAATAAAGAAACATCATAAAAGAAGTGCAATAGTATCTACTGATAATTTTCGTATTGGGGATAGGTAGATAGATAGATGACTTTGGCTCTTGTTTCATCTTCGATATTTCCTCTGCATTAATTTTTCTTACATTATTTGCATTCTCTTCAACCTTTTCCAGCGTACTTGAAAAACTACTTTTTTTATATTATTTACGTTGTTAATGAATTCAATTGTGCTTTCAGTATCTGGGGCTTAATTCGTCCACATTTTCGTGGCCAGTCTTTTAATAAGCACGCGTCCGTATAAAATTACGTCCATTGATCTTAATTCACGTCACTCCCGTGTCCTTGTTGCTTCCGGCGTACTGCGACTGGTAGACTTTGATCGTGGAGTTTCCATTCCTGAAGACGATCAATTCCTGACCTTCAGCGTCGACCTGTGTCAGGCCGAGCATGTCTTCATAGAATTTGCTAACCGTTTCCAAATTCTTGACTGGATGTTTATGGCCAAATCTTTATCGCTTTACATGTTGACCTCCCTTCAATTGTCTAGAGCTTGAGGCTGCTGAAATCCCCCCGATGACGCCGGATCTTGGGTGACTAATCTCATATAGTCTCGGAAAAGTTGAGGTCCAATTTCATCATGTTCCATCTTAGCCATGACGTCTTTTAGATGCTTTTTGATCTCTGTAGAACTGTAACTCCAACCAAACCTCCTCATATTGGTTAGCCGAGACAGTCTTGGCTATGTTGATAAAGTCCATCATGGTCTCTGTACTGGTGAGCTGAAAGAGTTCCAAGCGAACCCCCAACTTCCTAAACAGGTCAATAGATTGTTTATTGATTCGCATCATCGCATCATGGTTCTTTTTTGGTGTTCAAAAGACGAAAAGCAAAACTCAACCTCCACTCTAGTGCTTCACTTCTGGTCCGTTTGATTTACTCATGAGCAATTCTATAAAGAGTGTAGTATAAAAAATTCCAAGAGAGAAAAAATATAGTAATTGCAATTGCAATACATCAACTTATATTTAAAGTCTGATTTAAATTTCCAACAGCTATAAGTGAATAGTTTGTGCGGAAGAAGAGAAAGAGGAAGAAACTCTTTTCTGTTGGTATACCATTGAAGGATTATGAAAATCGTTAATGCCACTTCCGAGATTCCTGGTATGACCAGGGAAGAGGTCGAGAGATTCCTTGAAAGTAAATTGAATTTGCAGATGGCTACTATCGATGAACACGGTGAACCTAATATCCAACCTGTCTGGTTTTACTATGATAAAAATAGAGAAAAAATCTCAATAACCACATCGAAATTAGCCAAGAAAACTCAAAATCTTCGTAATAAACCAAGTATTTATTTTTCTATAGATGATGAGAATCTTCCCTATAAGGGAGTCAAAGGTAAAGGTATTGCGACTATAATAGAAGATACAAATAGAATCCTTACACAAGGAGATAGAATTAGTATGAAGTACCTTGGTACGCTCGATCACCCAGTAGCAAAAATGATATCGGATCGTTCAAAGAAGGGAGAAGTTGTACTTATTGAAATTAGTCCAAAGTTCTTTTCTACATGGGATTATGGTAAAATGCAGCCATGACTTACCCACAAGTAAGTATATTCTCTCTCCTTCTCGCTTTAGTAGTGAGGTCCTAGACTCAACATTCTCATTCTACTCATCTATCTTGATCTATCTTGAGGGTTCTCCATCAATTAATATAATCCATGTAATATAACCCTACCATATCGAAAAAGCCAACAGGGAAGATTTCATATCTACAATACACTATTTACATTGGGATGGATATCATAATTGACATCAAAATGAGAAACTATTAAAGGTGCTATCAACAAAGCTATCGATAGATAGTATAATACATTTGTTATAATAATAATAATCATAGAATAGCAAAAAATCATTTAGAACAATGGGAGTTATTTTCATACAGCAATCGAAGAGAAGACATAAGACCGAAACAAAACAATATCACGCAACTAAAAATCTAATGGAAATATCTTTATGTATTCTATATATAGAAAAATTTCTTCTAAAACTGTCTTGAGTTGTAATTGTGAGTCAACTAATTGATTAGATAAAGATTTATTCATTATGGCAGATATACATATCTATGATGTAATACTCCTTGAAATTCTATGTAGGCTGCTCTGGGTGGAGTTACACTGCTTGGCAAGGACCATTCTATCCTTCCAATATGGATAACTCTAAATGGTTAGAATATTACTCTAAAGTTTTTGATTGTGTAGAGATAGATTCTTCCTTCTACCGCATACCTAATATCTTTACGGTGAAAAATTGGTCTAAAGTAACTCCTAGTAAATTTAGATTTACTGCTAAATTTCCAAAGGTTATAACGCATGAAAAACGTCTGAAG
>JAICQW010000153.1 GCA_025937665.1 Nitrososphaeraceae archaeon
CCGTTATTCCTTTCTTCACTGATCCTCCTCTATTTCATAATTTGTCCGACCTGTCTAAAAGAAGTAAAAGGCAAATGTAAAAATAAAGATATTCGTTCAAAGTAATAATTGATATCGAGAATTTGTGTCCTCTTCTTAACTGGATAGTACTAACCAGTAACGCGTCGGTACCCACGACGCTATCGGTTCTAATTGGGATTCCATCTAGCGTAGGATTAAAGATAGGCATGAAGTTTGCTGTTGCGCATTTGTTTTAGATGAAAGTAGTGAACGCTCAGAGTCGGTCATTAAACTTGTAAAAAACGCTAGATAGAGTAGGAATATACCTATAATCAAAACAGGCTAGAATTCAGGACGCAAGGTATTTAGTCTCTATGTAGGTAACAAAATAATCGGGGTTATAGCCTTCATTTAAGGTTTTATTTAGAAGCGCTTTTGGAGCATAAACAGATCCGTATCTATGTACTTTTAATCTTAGCCATTCTCTGATAGGCTTGAAATTACCCCTTCTGATTTCTACCTCATAATCCTTCAGATCTTTGCGCATCTTGGATACAATTAAAGCTGAAACCAAGTTTCCCAACGTATAAGTTGGGAAATAGCCAAAGAGGCCACTGCTCCAATGTGTATCTTGAAGCACTCCCTGTGAATCCTTGTTTGGTCGCACTCCAAGCAGCTGCTCCATTCTATCGTTCCAAAATTCAGGAATCTCAGAGACACTTAGTTCATCTCCAAATATTTTTTTCTCTATTTCATATCTTAATGCTATATGGAGATTGTAAGTAACTTCATCGGCATCAACTCGTATATAATCAGCATTGATGTTATTGAAATAGAGAAACAATTCGTCATCTGTTGCACGGTTTGCAAAAGTTACTTGCTTTCTAATCAGTGGAGCTATCAATTGAACAAATGGCAGACTTCTGCCCACAATATTTTCCCAAAACCTTGACTGTGATTCATGCAGCGCAAGTGAAGACCCTCCCTGAAGAGGAGTCATAGATAACGACTGGTCGCATTGCAGATCATAAAGGGCATGACCAGCTTCATGTATGGTACTGGATATCGATTTTTTGAAATCGATTCCTTCATATCGAGTAGTTATTCTGACGTCGTTGATGCTCATAGTCTCAGTAAATGGATGAGTAGATACATCCATTCTGAAACGTTTCATGTCATATTGCAGGAGAGTCAAAATATCATGATTGAGCTCATCAACTCTTTGGATATCATAGTTTGATTTTGCAAGTTTACTTTCTTTGAGAAACGGGCTGCCTGTATCCACGAGTTTTTTTATAATTTTCTGAAGATGTGGAGTCAAATCACCAAATACGTTATCCAGTTCATCTACTGTAAGCTCTTCTTCAAACGAATCCAAAAGCGCATCGTATGGATGCTTTTCATAACCTATTTTCTCGGCGATTTGCTTCTTTATCTCTATCATTTTCTCCAGGTGGGGTTTATACATCATAAAATCCGATTTTTCTCTGGCCATCCTCCATGTCATGTTGCCCCTTATTCTTTCCAGAGATTCTGCTTCTGTCAACTCCTTAGGTATCTTTAGCTGCTTGGTTATTTCCCTGTTGAGTACTCGCACTATGCCCTTTTCTAAATCGTTAAGGCCCTCCAGTTTCTTGGCTGACTCAACAAGACCAACAAAATCGCTGCCTAGCAAGAGATCTTTATGCAGCAAGTGAAGTTGAGAATCGGCTACTCCTCTTTCTTCCGTGCCTTTACTTGGCATATGCGTCTCAAAGTCCCAACCCATAAGAGCAATGACGTGATTAAGCGACCACATTGGTTTGTAGGCTTCGAGGATCTGATTCATGACAAAATTCCCGCATCTCATGTGGTCACTAGTAAAAATATGAATATTAAATAATTTTCCCTCATTGTTTCTTTTTTTCAGATCAAGTCAAAGTCAGAAAATTCTAGTTTCTTTATATAGAGAACAGAATGGAAGCTAATATACACCTACAAACTATAATATTTTTGATCCTTGATAGATACTTAGCCTTTTAGTATCCATATCGGGCTATCGTTGGTATATTTCAAAAATTGAAAATTATGTCTATTAAACACTCATTAGCTTCTCATATTCCCTAAGCAAATCCTTAGAGCTATGGTCGCAATCTTTCTCTCTCATGTGTTTATCCAACAGATCCAATAGCTTAGCAACCTTGTCAATACTTTCTCCAGTTGTCATTTGGTAGGCTAACGATGGACTATAAAGTTGATAAAAGCTTTGAGGTTCCCGGAGAACAATGTTCTAATAGGTCTACTTTTGTTTTGAATGCAAACATAACTTATATTTGTTTAAGAAACGGGGTCCTATGCATTGGATTTATATTTATATTCTTTACTTGTTTCTATCGGTATTGACAAAATTTTATTTACATAACAAGTATTTTAAATCTGGTATTATGACATCATCAGTTCTCATTGTGACTTTTGCAATATTAACTGGGCAGTTGACAATTAACCAAGGAACGGGACAAGAAGTCGCACAATCTTCTTTTTTGAAAACAGCTGCGACGAACGCATCAATAAATATTCCATTAACCAAAGGTTTTGAAGATGGAAACGAAATCTTCTTTATAACAACAGACACTTCTGATGAGCGGGTAGCGCAACAAGAAACAGAATTCCTGGGTTTCAGTGTCAATTTCTCTCCGTTACTGTCACAGATACCTGAAGCTTCTCTTAGTCAAGCTTATGTGTTCACAAACGGAATTTCTGGAGAAGGACCGTTTGGTTTTCAAATTCCTGTATTGAGTGCAAAACCAGGTGATAGTAATTACAGTCCACTACTTCATGTCAATACAGCAACTTGGAGAGATAATTCTTCTGCAAAGATTTTGAAATCCGTTCAAGATATTCTAGATGCAGAAAAGAACAGTGACTTAACGATAAACAAAACCGGAATAGTAGTAAATCATCCAGTCATAAATGACATGATCCCTAATTCTCGTATCACAAATGAATCAAGCAGCCTTAACACTACTATTCCAGAAGGTTTGCCTCCTCAATCTATTAATGGAAGTAATATCCCTAAAATTTGACGACCTGTCATTAAGATATGAAACAGCTGTATAGATATCCAGTCTACAATTATTGCGAGGAAAGAAAATAGAAAACTGATTATTAGGATAGAGTTTATACAGACGTCATACCCTGAATCCACTTTGGTATCTTCATAATTCTTTGTTCTAGATTCATCTTTTATTCAGTCACCAAAATAATAAGCCCAATTATCAATGTTCCTGTCGATAATATCAGGGATAAGACAGTCCATTTTGAAAGATCATGACACATCATTTAGTATCATCCGGTGGTGTTAAGTTTAAAGGATACTGTATTCTTAATCCATTTCTTGAGATTCAATTTTCTTTCTAATTCTACTCACATCGCTTAGCAGTCTGTCTATTTCATTTTCTAGACTGTATAATTTGGATTTTGCGTCAGGATAATCCGTCGCTATATGACCCACATCTGAACTCAAAATTGACAGCGAATCTTCAACTTGTTTTAGATCTCGTATTACATCTGACATCGAAAATTAATAACCCGAATCAGATATAAAGACAAGCCTTAATCGGAACACAAGTCCAAAGAACAGTATGGCAGATTGGTTTGTTATTCGTCTCCCTTCAGAATCGCACTTTGTATTTTACGTCTTTTGGGAGACAAACCACTCTATGAACTTAAAAACAATTACTACAGATGAAAAGCAGGAATCTAAAAGATGGCTTACAAAGCAGACTGTTTACAAACGAGGTTTATGAACGAAAAAGAAGAATCGAAAACAAAAATAAATTTTTATATCGCCTGTGCGATATAATTAACAATTAAATTTAAAATGAGTCTCGTAGGCAATTTCTCAACTTGCAGTGTATGCGGGAAGCGAAAGGTGATAGCCAAGCAACTAAATAAAGTTTTGAGTAAGCAGAATAGCATAGACGTCTATTTAGAATGTAAGGACTGTGCGGCAGTTCCACTTTGGGAAACAAAATTAAAAGATGGAAAACAAAAGGCATTTGATCATTATCAGTAGATGCGAATCCCCACACCCCTGTTAGAGAAGTTATGCAGGTATTGCAAATTGGGGTCCATCAGTAACTTTTAAAAAAGATATTTTATCGTATATAGAAAATGGAAATGTCATTCGATATATTCGCTATAATAGCAATTGTAATGGCAATGGGACTCGTAGGAGTAGTAGCAGTAGATATGATTACTAACCTCCAAAACGCAGAAGCAAAAGGATGTCCGAATAGTGTAGCCATTAATGCTAGTCAAGGTCGCTGCTTTAAACCTTAGCAATCATTCGACTTGATCCCTTGACAATCCTGCTTACTTTTCGAATAACTTTTTGAATAATATTCTATCTATAAATTCAGATTTAACGTAGTAAATAAGACTCTCGTGTTTTTTTATTATTCTTTCTTTCCCAATTTACTTATACTTAGTTTAGTATCAATTTTAGGACAACAATGTTGAACACAAAAAATGTGTTAATGTTTGTGGTACTGTCTGCAGGTTTGTTGACAGTGATCACGGGAACAGGAGTGTCACACGTGGTACCGGTATTCGCTGAGGATGATGAATGTGAAGACAACGGTGACTTTAATTGTAATGAAGAAACCCAGAAAATAAAACAAGAAATTGACTGTGAGGTAGAAGGTGAAATTGAAAATGGTGACAAAAGCGACGAAAATTCAATGTCCCTTACTAGCACTGGCGACATTACTTGCTCAAACTCGTTCGCTAATGAAAATGACGTAGTTAGTAACGAACCAGGGGACGTCGAGATTTGTCACAGAGCACCAGGCAACCCAACACAAGAGGAAACAATGAGTCTC
>JAICQW010000019.1 GCA_025937665.1 Nitrososphaeraceae archaeon
ATGTAGCTGCTGAAGATGTAGCTGCTGAAGATGTAGCTGCTGAAGATGTAGCTGCTGAAGATGTAGCTGCTGAAGATGTAGCTGCTGAAGATGTAGCTGCTGAAGATGTAGCTTCTGAAGATACCATAATATTGCCAGTAAACAGTAACACCAGTAATACAGATAGCAATATCAATACCGATCAATCCACTGGAGACTTGGGTGTTGAGGATGTCGCTAATGAAGAAATAGCTAATGAAGAGACCAATGCATTGCCAGTAAACAATAACAAAAATAACAATACTTATAAAATTCTTCCACTTTATTCAGAATCCGATGAAGAATCAACAACTTCTACTTTTTCTGAAGATGCCGACCATTCAGAAATAAGAAATATGAGAACGGCTGGATCACAGAATGGTTTCAGTTCCGGGGAAACTATTGATACAGGTTCTGGAACTTATACTACCTACAACTCAGAACAACAGGGAGCGATAGGAGAAACGAACAACTTGGATATGGCTACTACTAACACTTCAGATGAAGGATTGACTTCTCAAAGTGAGTCCAGTACTTTCTTTACATATGAACCAGATCTGGTAGAAGATACGTCTAATCATAATGATGTAAATGCATTTGGTACAAGTCCGGATGGCAAAAGTTCGTTCTCTAATCACGAAATCGATGACAACTCAATATTCGGACTTAAGTTCAGCGGACTTGATGATGTCACTCAGAATTCAATAGAAAAGAAAATCGAAAAATTAGAAGATAGAATCACTGATCGTATGAGCCTGTTCGACCTTGTAGGTTAATTTATTCATGTTAAAGACGACTCACAGATACATTTAGGAAGATATTCACCGGAGATTCATATTTTTGATATTAATTTATTCAACAATTCTAGTACTTGATTTTAATGACTGATCTCAAGTTTATTAAAATTAATAACTTACGCGTCAGATACTTGGACAGGAACAAAAATGGTACTCCACTTTTACTTCTTCATGGTTTGGGCGGTTCCCTAGAGAGTTGGACTAACAATATAAGTTTTTTATCAACCAAATTTAGAGTAATTGCTTTAGATCTTCCGGGCTTTGGTATGAGTGATAAACCAAAGATACATTACTCCATAAATTTTTACGTAAGCTTTCTTGAAAAATTCACTAAAAGCATAAAACTAAGTCATTTTTTCATAATCGGCTCCTCTTTAGGAGGCCATATCGCCGTAGAATTTACCCTTCGAAATAGGAAAATGGTTAACAAAATTATTCTCATAAGTCCTGCCGGCTCTCTGCCAAAAACCTTCAAAGGTACCAAAGAATTAAAAAAGTACATCAGGATAGTAGATGCAAAATCATCTAAGGATGTAAGCGAAATATTGGCCTCAATTGATAATTCTATGGTCAATCGTTCATATGCAGATGCCATTTACAAAAGATTGTCATTACCTGGTGCAAAGGAAGCATTTGTTTCTGCATTGAAGGGTAGTGCGATGGCCACAAGATACAATAATAAACTTGAGAAAATTGATACCGACATGTTACTCATTTGGGGGAAGGAAGATAGAATGATTCCATTGAGATTTATTCGCCCATTCTTGGAGCATGGTAAATCGAGAATTATCATTCTTGAGAAATGTGGACACAGACCTCATGTAGAAAATCCCAAATTGTTTAATAAAGTAGTAAAGGATTTCTTGCTTGAATAGCTCGAAGATAATTTATGCAACAATGTTTCATATGATCAATTGATTCTTGCACTATGTAATTTTACAAGTAAAAAGAAATGTACTTGATTAAGTAAAAATCATAGTGTTATTTCTAAGAGAGAATAGGCTGACAATACTTATAAAAATTAAATTAGATAAGATTTTGTGAATTATTATTTAATAATAATATTCTTTGTATCGACTGTATTCATTCTCCCTATCTTTAATTCTGTTTATGGATATGGAGATTCCCAGATAGGATCCTTGAATGAATTCAATGGCTATGGTTTTATTCCAATCAAGGTTAATATTCTACCGCAGTACGATGGATCTACTCCACAATCAACTAGTAAAGTAAATGCAGAAGGAGATTCAACAACTGGTGCTGCTCCAAATTCAATTACTTCAACAAAAAACGTTCCCCCATCTGTGGGAGTAAAGATATTGTCACCGGCCAGTGGAAAGGAAATACCTGTTGGGAATTTGACTATTTTCGGAGTATCTACAGATAATGAGAAATCTGATTGTACTGTGTTTGTAGATTGGAATAATGAGAAACCATTCCAAAAGGCAAAAGCGGCCGGACCGTACGGAGAGGATGATTACTCATCTTGGACGTTCACTTATTCTTCTTCATATCACTCTATTGAAAACGGGTTAAATGATCTTACATCTAAACTCGAATGTCTGGAAAATTCTAAAGTAACGACAAAGTGGCATACCATTAATGTAACAGGAGTTGTTACTAATGAAGCAAATCCAATAACTACAACCGTATTACATGATCCTCTTGGAATACTTCCTCAATTGAGAACTTTATCCGCAAATTCATCAGCTAATATTCAGAATATATCTTCTAATGAGACTACTTTAGATTCCAACAAACTTTTGACCCATGTGGAACTGTCAAAGAAACTGATGTTTCCTGGAGAATCCCAAAACTTTACGGTAAAGGTCTTAGATCCAGCTACTTCAGAAAATGTTGTAGGAGCATATGTTGTTGTCAAGATTATGCAGGGAAATACTACGGTAAATGAATACAATGGTTCTTCTGACAATTTAGGGCAGTATTCTCAATCCTGGAATATTTTGCCTAGTACTTCGTCTGGCATATACGACGTGGTAGTTGCAGCATCAGCTGACGGCTACCAACCTGCTTCTTTGACAGGAAGTTTTGAAGTACAAAGAGAGTTGTTAGTTGAGGCAAGTCTATTAAAGCGTCTTGTTGTACCCGGTGATCAACAAACAGTAGACGTAAAGGTCGTTGATGCCAATACTAAAGAAATAGTTCCCGGCGCAGATGTTGTAGCTAAAATTGGTCAGAAGAAGGGGTATAATATGACATCCAATTCTTCTGGTGCATATTCACATAGTTGGAATATCTCTTCTGATATTCCGGCTGGTAAATACAACGTGATGGTAAAAGCATCAGCTGACGGCTACCAACCTGCTTCTTTGAAAGGAAGTTTTGAAGTTCAAAGACAGTTGTTAGTTGAGACCGCCTTATCAAATGATCTTGTGATACCTGGAGATGAACAAACAGTTGAAGTTAAGGTTGCGGATGCCAATACCAATGAAATGGTAACAGGAGCAAATGTTGTGGGTAAAATTGGAGCAAAGAAGTTTACTGCAAGCACCGATGACAATGGCTTAGTATCATACACATGGGATACTCCATCTACTAGTGGTGGGAATGATTACAACGTAGTTTTGGATGTCACAGCTGATGGGTATCCTAAAATTACGAAAACTTCATCTTTCAAGATGGACAAACCACAAAATCTATTGGAACCACCAATTAGTAATTATGAGAAGGATATCATTGAAGTAAAGAGCAACGACATGAGCAATAATCAAGAGGGATCTCAAAATAAACTTCAAGAATGTGCCAACATGCTTTCTGGATTGGATTGCAATACTATGGCAAATGATAAATCTGCATCAAATCCAGCAACAGACGACAAACCGACACCAAATCCAGCAACAGACTATAACCCCCTTCTTGACAATAACATTCTAGAAGATAATTCTCCTGAAGAGAATCAAGAAGAAGAAAACATTAGTTTCGATTTTCTGGGATCTGTAACTAATTAGTGCAAGAAATACCAAAATTAATGTGCCATATAATATCAGTTTAATTGATAAATCCGAAACTAGTCAAAAGAAAATGCAGATAATTAAGAAATTGATTTTTGTAAATTTCTTATACTATTGTCGTAATTATAACCAAGGTTGAATCATCTTTGTTTCGTGTATTTTTTAATAATCTTATTGTGTTGGGGATACTGTTCTAAAAGTTTCTTCCTGTCACCTAGTTTCCAATCTCTGTAATCAAAGCCAGGAGATACCGTGCAACCGACCAGTGAAAATGAATTCCTATTATTAATGGACACTGCGAACCAACAACCTGATTTTATGATCACTTGAAATCTTTCTCCTCTATCAAAATTCGGTCCTATCAGAATTTGTTTCATCTCACCCTTTGAATCTATAATATATAATGTTAAACTGCTGCCCGAATAGAAATGCCAAATCTCATCCGACTTCATTATGTGAAATGACGCAAATTGGTTTCCTGTCAGCAAGTAATAGATGGCAGTACAGGTAGATCTGAATCCAACATAATCTGGTAAATTGATTTTTTTGTCAGACGCATATGTATTAGTAAAGTATCCACCTTCTGGATGTTTTTGAAGTTTGAGTTTTTTAATCCATAATTTAGCAAGTTTATTCAATGGTGTAAGAATAATCAGTTCTGGCCTATTTGAGTATGCCCTAATTCTCTGACACCTTATCAAATTTAGTAATCCCATTGAATTTTAGGGTCTGAAAACTAATAAAGACG
Source organism: Nitrososphaeraceae archaeon (assembly GCA_025937665.1). Taxonomy (GTDB): domain Archaea; phylum Thermoproteota; class Nitrososphaeria; order Nitrososphaerales; family Nitrososphaeraceae; genus TA-21. The sequence continues at coordinate 4,536 of JAICQW010000019.1, forward strand.
AAATATCGAATATCGAAGATCTATGGACACTTGTTGTTTCCCTCTTACGATGAACTTGCACTCTGTCCTACTATAGGATGATATTCAGTTTACTAGAATAAGAATTTGATATTATCACCGAGTTGTATTTTCACCTTATATCGTATTTTTCGGAGCAATTATCTATTTCATTATTCAGAAATAAGGTATAAGGATGTCAAAATAATAAATTAAATCATAATTCAAATGACGGATCTTCAAATCAACAAGGACATTTACGAAGGAAAATATTATATAACTTGGATGTAGAATATACATCATACATGGTAATAGCGCTGCAAATAATGCTTATGATTTTCATGCTATCCATTGCAGGTACTCTAATGCAAATTAATTTAATAGAGGCTACAAATGAGCAAAACTCAACAACTGGTGGAACGTCAGCCAAGAATAAAGATGTTTTTGCATTATTACAACTTGAAAAAGACGTATCAAAACATGAAGGTTCCTTAAAAGATCTTCATTCAGGTAACAAGAGTCCATTTGACCTTCTAGGTGAGGTAAAGAACGACGAAATATTCAAGCCAGAATCAGGCAGCTTTCTTCCAGAGTATGATACTCAAGAAGATAACGATGAATAGAAATATTATTACTATATAAGTAAATGACTTAATACTCGTAGAATGAAATTAGTTTTGCAGGACGTCACAAGATTTGGTGATTGTTATATATTGCAAACTCATCTGTTTATCTTAATGAATTTAATCTGATATCATCTATCTACGTACTCTTAAATTGTCAAACGAAAAGTATTACCATAGTTGAATAATATCTTTCTTACAGTATTTTCTAATAGAATCTGGGATCAAAAAACATTTATTGTCTGGAAGTCGATTTAAGCCGTAAGTTATTTGTTCAATTTTAAATTTAGAAAATTGGGATTTATTGTCGGACTTTCAGCAATATTTCTTATTTTTACATCTAGTTTGATGATTAATTCTCAAAATTTCTCGATAGCGTATCCTGTAATCAACAAAGTTTCATTTGTGGAATTAAACAAATTTTCCACAATACCTGTAAAGGATACCGCAGGCGATTTTGGAAGGTCATTTATTACAACAAATCCAAGCAATGGAGGGTGGAAAGACGGACTATGTGAAAATACGAATCAAGCAGGTAACAATATAGGAATTCCATTCATCTGCGATCCAGCTGATAACACGGAGCAAAACGGAAACAATAACCAGAAGGATCAAGATATTTCTGACAGTGTAAACGAAAAGGTGAGAAATTTAAAGGAAAAACTTGACGATTCGATATTTGGCAATGAGGAAAAGGACAATTCCCAATCTGATGATATTCAATCGAATACTAGAGATGATAACAATAAGAATGATAAAGATAACAATAACGATGGTAACGATAATAGCAACCAAAATGGCAATGATGATGGCGAAGATGATAATAATGATCAAGAGAACTCTGAACAACAGCTTTTAGAACAACTAGAAGAAGACAAAACAAGAAGTGAACTCGATGATGACGATAACGCAAATGGAAATAACGGCAATAATCCTCAAAATAACAACAATGAGAATAATGGGAACAACGAGAATAACGACAACAGTGGAAAAAACACGAATACTCAGGGAACCAACGATGATGATCGTTTAGGAATTTCCGGTTTGGACTTGGGCTTGAATGTCGACGAAAAACCCGGAGATGTAGATGAGAAAATAGATAATTTAAAAAATAGGATAAAGAACGGAAATAATTTGGGTCTTGACCAACAACAGGACAACAAAGATAACGAAAAAAACAATAACGATCAGGGTGATAATGACGAGACTCTTGGAATTAATGGTTTAGCCCCAAACATTCAGAATATACAAGCAAACTTGGAAAAGCAAATTGAGAAATTAAAAGATAAATTTGAAAACGAGAGGGACAACCAACGACTGATAGAGCAGCGTAACGAATTTGACGATGACGATGATGATGACGCTGACAATGGTGATGATGATGGCGATGATGGTGATGGTAAGGATTATGACGGTTATGGTTTTAAGGGCGACGATGATTCCGGAAATGGAAATGAGAATGGAGAAGAGAACTTTAACTTTGCTGCAGCAGGTGATTTCGGTTGCTCAACAAATACCCAAAACACTATTGAAAATATGCAAAGTAAAGATCCCGAAATAGTCTTGACATTGGGGGACCATTCATATCATAGTACTGCCGATTGTTGGTTTGACATGATGTCGCCAGTTAAGGATAAACTGATGGTAACTCTAGGGCATCATGATGTAGAAGATGGTCAAGCAAAAATGAATCAATACATGAATAGCTTTGCGATGGACAAACCATTCTATTCTTATGATTACAATAAAGTACACTTTCTAGTCATGTCTGCAAAATCCGTCTACTACAAGGGCTCTGAGCAGTATAATTTTGTCTTGGAGGATTTGAAAAAGGCATCTGAGAATGAAAATATCAATTGGATTGTAGTGAGCTCCTATGGACCTCCGTATACCTCGCCGTCAGAACATACTGCTTTTAAAGAACTACGGGAAGTTTATCATCCTATATTTGAGCAATACGGAGTGGATTTAGTATTGAGTGGACATAATCACAACTATCAGAGAACGTACCCCTTGACATACAACCCTAATGACAGTGGAGAACCAACAGTAACAAATACGGCCGCTAGCAATTACGACGGTCAAAAAGATGGTATTGTCTTTGCAATAGTCGGCACAGGGGGAGTAAATTTCTATTCATTCAATGGACAGGCCCCGTTTGTGGATACTCAGTTTGCCAACAAATTTGGCTTTCTAAATATAGACATTAGCAATGGCAATCCAGACACAAAATTGACTGGAACATTCTATGACAACAAAGGCGGTCAAATTCTGGACCAATTTACAATCGAAAAGGATCTAAAAAATAAGAATTCCGAAGTAATTAACAGTTAATAAGGAAATAAGATACTGAATAAAGTATCTGGGAATTAACACAGATAACTGGTCTTCATTATTGCAAAGTGGTAACGTGTTGTAGTAATACAATATTCAATGACATTTAATTAAAATCTATTCTCTAAAGTGAGAATCTAGATAAACCTTAAATTAGCGTATGATTTTACATAGATGGTAATCATTGAGAAGATCTAAATCAAATATTACAAAATCTAATTTTATCGTTCTCTCATGTTTTGGCTTTCTGTTCACGGTATTACAATTTTTGTTCTTGAGTCTGGCCGAAGCCCAAACGTATAACAAAATAGAGTTTGTGTATAATATTGAGCAAATGAAGGGTCACCTTGAACAGGCTATAGTGAATAAAGAAAATGGAAACAATACATTAACCCAGGCCCATATTCAACATCCAATAGTAGAAATCTATGATGCAATTGAAGTACAACTTGCTTCTGTAGATAGTAACCATAATACTCTGCTCTTTAATTCCTTAAATCAGCTTTCGAAGAATGCAGATAATTTAAACCTGGCCCAGTTTGAGCAAGAAACCAATGGAGTCAATCAAATATTAGACAAAGCTAGCGATCTCGTTGCTCCAGGGGATAACAGTACCCTTACACTAATAGTGGTGTCTTGGTTGCTTGATGCTGCAAATGCAGAATACGAGTCTGGTATAAGGAGTGGAAAGATAACACAAATCGTTGAATACCAGGATGCTATGGGATTCATTTCAAGATCAGAATCATTGCTTAATGGCACATTGCCCACGCTTAATCAATCGATGAAAGTTACAGGCAACGAAGCTCTAAACTTATATCCGCAACTAGATTCAAAAGTTCAGACTATGGCTGACATCAATGACATTTATACAATAACCAGTGAGATAAAACAGAAAATAGCTAACATAACGGGATTTTAGTATCCTGTCAAAAAAAGTTATTTTTAACAGTACTAATGGATTTTCATATGTCGATACATATTGACCAACATACCTCGGATCTGAACGTATAGTAGTAACAGAATTTTTCAGTAAAGCCTAAGAATCTACTTTAACAGTAAACGCAGATAGGGGACATTTTATGAATCTAAGAAAATAAAAGTTAGAAATCAAAAAATGATATTCTACTTTTTAGCTTTATCCAGTCTTTCTGATACGTCTTGCCAGTTTATTACATTCCACCAAGCAGAGACATAGTCAGGTCTTTTGTTCTGATATTTGAGATAATACGCATGCTCCCATACATCACACCCTAAAAGTGGTATCAAACCTTCTGTTCGTGGACTAGTCTGATTCGGCATTGATTTATATTCAACTTTCTTCGTTGACGGATTATATGCAAGCCATCCCCATCCACTGCCTTGAATCAATACTGTAGTAGATGAGAATTTCTCCTTAAATGCAGAGAAGCTTCCAAATGATTCATTGATTGCATCAGCAATAGAGCCACTTGGTTCACCGCCACCATTTGATTTCATGTTCTGCCAGAATATTCGATGATTGTCAAATCCTCCTCCATTAAAGTTAATTGCACCTTTTTGATCCGCAGGCACCTGATCTAGATTAGATAAAATCTCTACAATGTCCTTTTCCTGAATTTCTGCTGGACATTTTTCAAGAGCTGCATTCAACTTATCGGTATAAGTTTGATGATGTTTAGTGTGATGTATTTCCATTGTTTTTGCGTCGATATGTGGTTCTAATGCATCGTAACCATATGGTAACGAAGGTAATTCATATTTTCCCATGCCTTTATTTTTTCTTTGTAACTATTAACTTTTACGTTACAATGATTCTTCATGTTATTAGAGCATCAAGTCAAAAATGTGGATTGTGCGAATAAATATACATCATGTCAATATTGATATCATAAGATAACAATATCAACTTGATTTGAATAGATATTATCCATAACTTCTTACCAATTGCTTTCAGCTAGGGTTTATTGAATGTCTTCTTCGTCACTAGTTTCGCCTTCAGATTCTGATTCAGTTGAAGGAGGAAAAGATGACTGTTCATCTTCTGATTCTAATTCTGATTCAGTTGAAGGAGGAAGAGATGACTGTTCATCATCCGATTGATTAGTTTCAGCAAGGGATCTGCTCAGAGAAGCAAAGGATGTTTCATTTTCAATTTGAGTATCATCATCTGATTCTTCTGATATTGAAGAGTTTGACAATGTAGTATCTGAAGACAAGTCACTGGACAAAGTGTTATTTGATTGCGAGAATGAGAATATGGCAAAGCTTGGAATCACGACTAAAGAAATTATAATAGAAATGATTAGAAAACCGCTTCTCATACTCATCTTGAATAGATAGATAGTGTGCTTTTTACAAATATAAAGTAGTCTGTTTGAGATTCTATTTGAATATATAAGCACCGTAGCAGTGAGAGCACAAAAATCCGCATCTTTCTGGGATAAACGTAACTTCTGGAAATCACTTCATAATCTTTAATAATTATCCTGTCTATTATTAAACAACTCATACTTTGGATAAAAGAACTTCAGAAAAAGCACCTTCAAATTCAATAACCTCAGATTCAGGAACTTCAACAGATAAGGATTCTTTTGCCATGCTTGTAAATGAGGGATTTAATGCAGGTCAAAAAATTGCTAAAATTTCTGTTGTAACTCTAATCAGTATAGGAATTGCCGAATTACTTATGGGATACATCAGTGGAAGTGTGGTAGCGACAGCCGACGGTGTGGATTCAATGTCTGACGCAATGATATCTTTTATAGTATTGATAGGCCTGCGATTTGCGCGTCGACCAGCCGACAGAAAGTTCCAATTTGGTTACCATAAAGTAGAAAGCTTCGCAGCTATGATAGCTGCAATTGGTATGATAGTGATAGGGATATTCATAGCTTACCATTCTTATGAAGGACTAGTACACCCCAATGAAATCAAACAGCCTATCCCGACCATGATAGTTCTAGCTATAGCAGGCGCTATATCATTGCACAGAGCATTTCAGATGCGACATATTGCCAACAAATATAATTTACTCTCTTTGAAGACAGATGCTAAAAATTCGATAAAGGATGGATCTGCTTCTGTATTGGGTTTCTTGAGTGTACTATTAGCAACACAGTTTGGATTTCTACAGGCTGATGCGATAGGAGGAATGATTATTGCCGGCTTCATATTTTCTGTGGCCTATGTTTCTTTGAAACAATCCTCTTTGATTTTGGTTGATGCATGGCAAAACCCCGTGAGTGCAGATTTTATTAAAAAAATTGTAGAACAAAAGTTTGAGGGTGACGTTACTATAAGATCCATCAAATTACGCCAAACCGGTATGATTTCTAGAGCTGAAATCCATGTTGAAATGGATGGAACAAAGCCATTGAATGAGGTGGAAATGATTTTACTTAATACTGAAAAAGTTATAAAATCTCGCCTACCTAGCATGGATGTTATATTGGTAATACCTCATGCAACGCGTCGGTCATGAGTGAACGAATTGCACTAGTACATAAATTGCAATAAATGATTCTTATCTCGATTTTAATATTTACATAATTGAACCAAAGCATATATTTAGAAGTATTCGGTCGATAATATAATGAAATTCTCGATTGTTTCAATTGCAGCACTTCTTATTTCTATAGGGTTGATTTCATCTCTGACTATTTCCTTTGCTCAGAATTCAAGATCACAGAATATGACTTCGCAGATCTTGAATTATCAAACTTTGATTCTACCTAGATCGGTAAGAAATTTTGTTATTTTAATTCCTAACGAGGCACACGAATCTCCACTCTTGCCAAAGGAACAGAGATTAATAAATCAGCCATATGTTCCGCAACATCTCTTTGCACCACCAAACATTAACATTGCCTGGTTTTCAGGTGATGTAGGACATACTCGCAAAATAACATTAGAAGATCAGAATTCAGAGACCATCTTTGACTCTTCTATAAAATTTAACTCTATCAGTCCTACTATTGCGTTTAACAATAGTGGAACGTTTTCTTACTACGAAGAAGACGCAAACAGTGAAGATCCAAATTTTGTCTTGAACGGGACTATCACAATAAATGATCCCCAAACACAATCAAATAATAATAATACAAGCTTGCAGCCTACACATGAAATAATGTCAACACTTATGGTTCCTACAAAAGATATCAAAGAATATTCAGAGTTACTTGATGACAATAAGGTGGACATTCTTGGCCAAGAGTCCTTCATAGACCTCAGAGAAACCGGTAGTGGTGGAGCAAATCAGACTTTACTTGTTCTGGGAAGCAACGGCCAAATAGACGACACCATATCTGTATTCAAGAAAATTACTGCTTCGTTGCCCTATAGTTAATGCTTATTGTAATCTGTGACTTTAATCTTATTCAATGAAAATAGTGTATTAAAAAAACATAGGGTTACATGTTACATGCAACTAAACTTTCAATATCCAATATATAGGTAGGTCTGCTAGTTGTTTGCAACCGTACTGATGAACGATTAGTATATCTCTTGGGAAGAGATAAGGAATTTCTATTCCAGATGATTTCTATTTGGTAATAGATGCGTCAGGCATCATATTTCTGCCTGTTGCACCCCCGGCAATCATCCTAATTCCAGCTATCAATAGTCCTATCGCTATAACAAATCCTGCTAATTGTGCACCAAAGACAGGAGATACAAGGACCATGATGCCTAAAATTATTAACAATGCGCCAACTCCAATAAGGAAAGTTTTCTTCCACCCATATTCCTTTCCTGAGAACGCCTGAGCTATGCTTGCAGCGCCACCAAAGAGAAGTGCAATGCCAATGAATACTGTTATAATCCACGTAGCAAATCCTGGAAACGCAATCACAAAACCTGAAAATATCAGGACGAGTATACCAAGGCCTATCGTTGCCCCTCTACCCTTGATAGGAAGGAAAATTCCAGAAATTATCGTTTCTATTCCTACAATGAATAGAATTATTCCAAGTATTAATACTAAAGAGACAAACGCAGCTCCTGGATACGCAAGAGCATAAATTGATAATATTACAACAAGAATACCGAGTCCTATTTGCACTCCTCTCAGCCAGTTGGGAGATTTGTCCATTGATGTTTTCATTACTATGGGTTAGTAATACGACTATTTAAAGCCTTGGAAATGGTGCCATAATGATTCCAATTGTGGAAAACTTCAATAAAAGATTGATAATTAGTGGTAAACTTGTGCTGGAATTCATTGGAGGATATGACTTGTGATACTTATGCAGAATATCATTTCGTTCAGGCTGAGGAAATATTAGACGTGGAATCACGGTCTAGACATGATTTCCTAATATCCAATGCTTGTAATCATGGACCAATTACGAGTAAGATAAATCATTATTGTTGTAATGCCCTATTTGTAGTCATATCACAATGTATCATGATGTAGTAGGTTGTAAAATATCATCATGTGATTGTAAAATGAAAGGTAGTGACCTTACGAGTCAGATGGATAGCCGTGATGATTGGAGTTAACATGGTATTTTTCTTACGTCTTAATCTATCGAGTAAGTAGTATGTAAATCAGGATTTAATGGTCTAATCGTCAATAAAGGCTATATAATAGGTGCTATAGCTAAATCGCTTGATATGCAAAAAATAGTAATGAGATTGATAATTCTTGGCGTTATATTAACAATGATTTCATCATTAAATAGCCTTATGCTCGTAGGTGAGTCGCAGACCGCAGATAGCGATGAATCTTTACTCACATATAATGATACTGCTTATGGTATCAGCATAGACTATCCATCAGATTGGCAAATTGATCAGTCGGCTCATCAATATTTGCTTGCAGTTTTACAAAACCTAACTAGCGAATCACAAATGACAAACGATAGCCAGACCAATGCCATAAAATCCCAAATTTCAAATATTTTAAATGCATTTGGATTGGAAAGTGTTTCAGATATTGCTGGTTTGAGTCCCGACGAAAAGGGAGTATTTCTTCAGACACTATCACAGGCGCTAAACAAAGGACAAGCTAATGTGGTTGTATCATTTAGGTCGCCCTCCGAAGGTGAGGCTGACCCATGGTTAGAGGGAATGAATATTGTTGTAGAAAACCTATCTGCTGTATCTCCGAATCCGATTTCACTAAACGATTATGTCAATGCAAATATAGAAGTTATCAGCGGGGCATCTCAGAATTTTAAATTAGAACAACCTGCAACGGAAATAACAATTGATGGAAGACCTGCAATGACTTTTGCTTATACTTCGACAAGTCCTTTTGATTCGTCCTTAACAGGAAAAATTTTGAATGTAATATCTATGAAAGGAAATACAGGATATGTTTTGACTTTTTCATCTAATCCCGAAGCTTATCCTTCCTACTTACCGATATTTGAGAAAATGTTCCAGTCCTTAAATATGAGTGATTAAGAGAAAGTTTAGAGAATCCATGCCAGTCTATCATGATATTATATTTCCTGGTCATACGCTGAATTGAATAGCGGATAACAATCATGATGGGTAAAAATGCTACACATTTTATAAGGTTTGCAATTGTGCGGATTTCAAACTACTATAAGAGACCTTCGCGTTTATGGAAACAATTCTCTGGAAGTATTATCATGGTAACAAAAATTAAAACAGTGCTCTTTGCTTCACTTTTCATAATACTTCTCGCCAACTCAACAACTACAATGGTGAAACCGCTTTATGTGTTTGCGTAAGCAAGTGATTCTCTTGATGCTGCCGTTCAGGTCTATAGCTCAGGCAATAAAAGCGACAATGATGACGAAGCTGCGGAGGGCTCGACAAGGGATAACAACAATAAAAAGAAGAAAACAGGATGGTCTGATATTGAATATCTTAGAGATGCGAACAATAACACGATGGTAGATTATAAAAACCTCTTTGGTCTGAATATAGGAAAAGTCTATAATCCTAACTTTGTCGACAATGCTGACTGGTTCCTTGATAGTAGCAACTATGAAGACCATGTGGATTACTACCTGATACCGTACGGCTACAATTGGCACTTTAACTCTAAAATATCTGGGCCTTGGTATGGCTGTGAAGCTCAGAGTAAGGCGATGCTAGTTACTGCTAAAAAATACAATGAAACAGGTGATTTCAAATACCTAGAATTTTCCAAAAAAGTATTCAACGGACTTAATTCTCCTGTTCTAAATCAGGACGGCTGGCTTTTGGGAGTGGTGACTGAAAAACACAATGCGAAAATACTGAACAGTCAGCTGTTCTGCGTTGCGAACCTGATGACCTATTACGAATACACCGGGGACGAGCGCGCGTTGACATTATTCAAAAAGGGTGTAGGTGTAGTTGAGAAAAATATCGATGACTTAACGGAAGACTGCGGTACATATTACTCTTTGACTAAGGATAGGTTTGTATCGCACCAGAAGCATCCTGAATACATTAAGATGCTGGAAAGGTTGTATTTTATGACGGAAAGCGATACGCTGAAAAATATGCTGGACAAATGGCAACATGACTACAAATTTCCTTGTTATTCTTAGAATTTTGAATAACCGGCGCTCTCACCTGCTTTTCTTTTTATTCCTCTTTTTCTGCAGGGTTATCTCTAGCAATCCATTTAAAAAACCATATTTCCGACTTTTAGCGTTTGCTTCTGGTGGCAAATTTATGAGATGATAATAATCTCTCGTTTCACTCTGAGCTTCTATCTCTAATTGGTTATCATCATAATTAATCAAGATACTCGGTTCAAACGCATCTGGAAGTTCAGCAATAATCTTTATCTCACTAGGAAATCTTATTACCTCGCATAATAACGGTCTTTCTATATGGCCACTACTTTGCTCAATCTGCCTCTCTAATGCCTGGGCCATTTGGTTTAGTATCTGAGTAATGTCCCTTTTGCTGACAACGTATCCATTCGCTTTTAAAAATCTCCTTATTTTTTCGGGTGCGTCGTCATCTTCCATTCTAGTATATCTTCAACATGGTATTTATCGCTTGGAGATTGATTAAACAGAAGAAATTAGAATCAGCAACTTACCAAGGTAACCTGCGGTATGCTTTAATATTACTTACTTGAAAAACGGCTTGTTTTTTCCATAAGATAACGTTTTGTTTGCGTCTTTGTTATACCGAAATAGAGTGTTCGCCCATCGAAGCCAGCGATGAGATGCTTTGGTATACGATATTTTAGTTTATTAATAATTCCCTTTACAGTAACAATATTTTCTGCCTCAACCTTTTGAATCTCACCCAAATCACAATTATCATCTATTCCGTTCGCCTTTTTCTTGAGTATTTCATTCCATATGGTGTTTTGGCTCATGGGAATATTCCTACATTATTGCTTATATCCATTATTAGTCACAATATTTACAAATTTCTTAAAATAATTTCCCTAATTTAGTAGTTTTTAACAAATGGAAACTGTGTTGCTAGATATTTCTATATTGACGGTATAAAATGTAGAAAAAACATGGGGCCAGTGGGATTTGAACCTTGCTTATAAGTGGGGTCAGCTAATCTCTTTCACAATAAACGGACAAGGGGAGTTGACTCATTCATGTAAAGCGGGTCAAAGTGGGTAATACTTTGATAATGATTTTCAGACAATCGGTTAGTCAGTGAGGCTTCAGATTCGTTAGTAATCAATATGAGCCTTGAATCATGCAGTTTAGACGTCCCTATCGAAATGTAATATTGCTAGTGGATTATATTAATTCACGTTATCCACTACCAATTTCTCTAGTATTGATAAAGATTGAGACAGTGGCTTGCTGGTACTAAAAATCTTCAGTGTGTGTCCACCAGTTTTGTTACCGGACCAATACTTTCATTCGCAATAACCGCAGGCAGTATAATTGGACTTGTATTCACTCAGAGTCTCAAAACCATTTTTTAAGAACTCGTCTAGATAATAATCCAGTGATACAGGATGTACCACTCTATCATTATCCTCATTATTTGCCACTTGGTTAGTTGGGGTATAAAGTCCACCTACCATGTCACTTGCATTTGCATTATCCATGCATTTAATAACCCGACTACACTGAGCGTTACTATTTACGCGAAATGGCCGACCATTATTCCGATCCATAAACTACAGCGTCGATTCTATATCTATAGTCATTAATGTAGTCGTGCCAAAAAGTCTCGCAGCGTTATCCTCAATACCATAAATGTAGAAATTGGTAATTAATTTTTCAACACATAGTCATATTCTAAAAAGACTAAATCATCGACAACAACTTCAAGTTTA
>JAICQW010000269.1 GCA_025937665.1 Nitrososphaeraceae archaeon
AATTAAAGGCCGTGCCCTTGTTTAGCACTGGGTCAGAGATCAAATCTTTTCCAGATAATTCTGTTCCAATAATCGACTTGTAGTCATTATTATTCATCTAACCCACCGGTGCAGGAATATGCCGTTAATGATATCAACATTTTGGTTATTTTAGGTCTGAAATTATGATATCGCAATGCCCATCGATTCTGATTTTCCAAAACACCATCAAGCGATAGGAAGAGTATTATTTTACCCTAAAGAGTCATTAGCTAACTGTACAGGAATTAGAGCGTGGCTCTGGAAGGCTCTGTCATTAACAAAGAAAGACTTTACATGAACATCCACAAAGAATATGACAACAGTTCCAAATTCGATTAGTTGAACGTAATCGCCACCACCACCACTTCATCATCATCAATAACCTGTAAACTCTTCGACTTTGATTCTTTCTCTTGAAATTTCTAAATTGTCTTGGAGTAAAGATTGCATGGCTTTTAGCATGCTAGGAGGGCCACAAATATAGAATATTGAATTATTTAGTATGTTAGTGTCTAAATACTTCAAAATCATTGCTTTATCTATTCTCCCATGTTCACCTTTCCAATCATTTGCGGTGGAAGATGATTGTTGTTGTTCATCCTCACTAATAGTATAGATAATCTTTAGATTTTTATTTTTGTTCGCCCACTCATCAAACTCTTTTTTGAATAAGATGCTATCACGGTTCCTATTGGAATCAAACATCGTAATTTTTAGCGGCAGCTGCTGATCTGTAGCATACCTTAACATGCTTCTAAATGGAGTAACACCTATTCCACCAGAAAGAAATACAGCAGGCTTTGAATAATCTTGATGTAATACAAATTCTCCCTCAGGACCTCTTACCTTGACTTTTGCGCCTTTCTCTAAAATTGAAAGTCTTTTTTTGTATGGTGAATCCCTAATCCTAGTGCTGAACATTATAAAATTCTCTGTTGGAGAAGATGAAATAGTAAAATGTCTGATCGGGCCTTTGGGATCATTATAGACTCCACCTATATCAAAAAAGGCAAATTGCCCTGCCGTATGATTTAATGGTGTTATTTTGTCTTCTTCTCCTTCTCCTACTTGATCATTTTGCTTACTAAACTTAAATGATGTTACATCAGTACCTTCAATTTTGTCTTTTTCTAATAGTGATAGCTCAATCTGAGGAGGAGATTTTCTCATACCTTGTGTCTTAATTAGTATGTTGTTATTGTCATCTACCTTTACTTCATAAGCGGGTTCTGGTTCACTTGCAGGAGGGCTTGTCACCTCTCCTGTCCTTACGTCAAATTTGGAATTGTGCCAGGGACATTCAACTTCATAGCCTTCAAGCGTGCCATCAGCTAGAGGACCGCCTTCATGCGTGCAAATACTGCCTATGGCATAGTATTTTCCCTCAATATTAACTACACAGATATTTTGACCATTAACTTCAACTTCTTTCATTTGTGAAGGTTGAATATCTTTTGTATTCGCTACCTTAACAAAATCCTCCTCACTCAATGCAAAGATCGTTTTCATTATGCAGTCCGAAGTCTATATGGTTTTCTGTTGGAATTTCCAGAAAATCTCCTATGGACCAGATAGTAGGCAAGCTAGCTCATTTTGATATCTTTTTTAGTATTTGGTTAGTCTTTAATTCTCCATCTTTAATTGAAGCCTTTATCGTATCTAGTGAAAAATCCGCATTCTCATAAAGGGATGGAAATGGTTCGCTCCTAGTTATATGATGGACACGCTTTATTTCTGCCCCATGTTCTTCTGACACTTTTTTATATCTTGCACGGATCTTTTCAAACTTCTCTTTCTCTTCCTTTTTTTCCGAATTAAAATGATCTTCTAGCATGTTATAAAGATCATTAATAAGCCTAAGATAGTAAGTGATTGTTTTGGACATTTGTACATTGTGAAGAGTTTTATCGCTGAACATGATATCTCTGGCTCTGTGCTGGACCTCGAGCAAGTTGTCTGGTAGTGTATCGCATGTTTTTGGGTAATTTTCTACAAGAAACACTCGTTTGTCCTTAACTGAAGAGGCATCTATGACCTCTCTTAATGGAGTATTGCTTAGCAAACTGCCGTCCCAAGCATATACTCCTTTTTCTACTTCTGCCCATCCAAAATAGTATGAGGGATATCCAGTTGCGGCAAGTATATGCTTTGAAGTTATTTGTTGTTTGGCACTATCAAAAATCAACGGTTCTGCAGTCATTACATTAACTGCAGTTATTATGAGACGTGAGTTAGGTTTACCACTGGGTTGCAATTTGTTATAATCAAAATACTTTTCAGCAGTCTTCACTAATGGCGAGTGG
>JAICQW010000135.1 GCA_025937665.1 Nitrososphaeraceae archaeon
CTCTTGTTGAAGCAATGAGGGGGTGTGGAAGAGGTTGCGATTTTTGCGATGTAAACAAGCGATCAAAAAAAGATATACCATTGGAAAGACTCCAAGCAGAAGCAAGTATTAATTTGAAATACGGTTTTGATTCTATTTGGCTTCAATCTGATGAAATGTTACTATACGGCTGTGATAACAAAGATTTCGTGCCCAATGCAGATGCTATTACTGATGTCTGGAAAGGGCTAAAGTCAATTGGCGCTAATTTCGTAGGCACTACTCATATGACCTTGTCTGCTGTAGCTTCTTCTCCAGATTTAATCAGAGATTTATCCAAAATAAATAACATGGATTCAAACGGAAGATGGCTAGCTACCAACCTGGGTGTAGAAACTGTTGCCCCCCGAATGGTCAAAAAGCATCTTGGCGTAAAAACAAAACCATATCAACCTGACGAATGGGGTGCGGTAGTGAGAGAAGGCTGCAGAATTTTGAATGAAAATCATTGGTTCCCTGCCTTGACATTAATAATTGGTTGGCCAGATGAAACACCAGACGAGACACAATACACAATTGACCTTATAGATGACTTTAGCAGAATGAAAATGAGTGGCCTTGTAGCCCCACTGCTGTATCAAGATTTTTCTGAAAGGAATTCCATGCATTTTGGAAATTTGAACGAATCACAATTTACCTTGTTTTGGAAATGCTGGCAGTTTAATCTGCGGGTTATAAATGACATCATTCCCATAATCATTCGCAACAAGACATACGGACCTGCAATGAAAGTCTTTATGGCGGTCTTGATAAAGGCCGGGACTTGGGCAATCATGAGATACCTGAAAGGCCTATCAAAAGAATTGTTCAATGGTCAGGTACCTGAAGATATCGTAGAGAAATATTCTCGAAGTAGATCTGTATCTGCGTCCCTTGCTCCAAAACTTTAAGATCAAGAATTAATAATTTTCTCTTTAATTCTTGCCAAGGCTTTCCATTTCCTTAATTGCAGTATCAGCAATTGTCGCAATTTTTGGTTTGAGTATTATGAAATAATTTTTATCAGCTCGTTCTACAGCTGCAACAGTTTTGTATTTCTTGGTTGAAATATCAAATTCGATCAATCCTGGTTCCATTGTACCTTTGGCATAAATCATCATCATTACGTCACCAGATACCGGGGTGAGAGGCAGAATAGAGAAGACATATCCTTTGTAAGAACTAGCGGGTAGGACTTGTTTCATATAAGGCGCAACTGACACAAGATACAAAAAAAATTCTTCAACAGTGGAAAATTCTTCATACTCAAATTTCATATATTATGGTCACATTTATCCTTGATATAAGGTTAAGGTTTGCCGGTTTGTACGCTTTTGTACTATCTGAGACCTATCCATAAGATTCGAATTTCACACCATAGCTTCCATCTTTTCTCTTATTTCTTTCAGTAACGAAACCCTTTGGAATTAGATAGTCCAATGCTCCATCAACTGTTCCTTGCCATCCACACACATAGAAAATAGTATTTTCAGGTGTAATTGATTCTCCAACAAGCTCTTCAAGAGGAGATTTGTCGGTTCCTAATTTGGGGCGTAGGAATGATTCTACTCTTCCTTTCTGACCATTCCAACTTCTATTGAACCATTCTTGAGGTCTGCTAACACTTGCACGATATCTGAAATTCCATTTATCTTTACCATGGTCCAAACTTTCATTCTCAAGGTCCGTCAAGAGCTCTCTATAGCTGAGCTCGTCCACATAACTTGCACCGTGCAGTATTACTACCTCGCGCTTGCTACCTATCGATTTTAAATGAAGAGCATATGAAATAAATGGTGCGAGCCCAGTCCCTCCCCCGATAAGAACCATCCTTCTGTCGTCAGGGGTTCCGTCATGCTTCTTCTCATCTATTGTAAAGGCACCTGTTGGCTTTACCCAAAGAATTTCGTCCTGTTCCCTCCTATTGAATAATTCTGTAGTCAATCGGCCTGGTACAGGTTTTTTAACCCATCTTACAAGCAACTCAAATACTTTTTTTTGCTCTGGAGGTGATGCTATTGAATATGCCCTTCTAACTATCTTCCCCTCAGAAGGTACATGCAATCCAATTGTCAAGAATTGACCTGCCTTGAAATCAGGTACGCCGCCTTCGGATGGCTTTATTTTGAATATCATTAAATCTTCCTTTAATACGCGTATATACGATATTATGCCCTTATTGTCTACCACCATACAAAACTGAAACTTGAGCCGACAAATAAATACATTATTAATTTGTACGTATATTGGCTCGATTTTGAGGAAAATAAGTTGTCTTCTTAGTAAAATATCAATGAAATTAATTTATTTCTGAGTATTCAGAAATTAGAATATGTTCAAATTTGACAATTTTCGTGAAAAGGATTCTAAAAGTGTAGATGATATCGAGAAACTAATTAATGAAAATAGCTCTGAACATCAACAACTACTGGACTCATTCAAAAAATCAATGGATTCATTCGCAACTGAACGCTCCATGGACACCTGTTTACAGGCCCTCAATATTTCAATCCAGTTAGCAAGTGTGAGGTCCACATTGACGGAATTATACAAGAGTTATTGCCATATTCTAGAGAGGGAGGTAACCAGATTAAGAAAGATTAACCAAGAGAACACATAAAAACCAAATCCAGATAATCTCAATACTAGACAAAAGTAATTTTATTTCTAATTGTACCCAGGTTTTCGATTGTTATTTCTACGACGTCGCCATCCTTGAGATATTTTGGTTCTTTCATAGACATGGCAACCCCTGCTGGGGTTCCAGTAGAAATGATGTCTCCAGATTCTAAAGTCATTATTCGACTTAGGCTTGATATTATTTTGTCAATCGATATTACCATTTTACTACTGGAGGAATTTTGCCGAGTTTCACCGTTGACTTTTGTAACAATCTGCAGATCTTGCGGATCATGGATTTCGTCCTTCGTTGTTATCCATGGACCACATGGCGCAAAAGTATCAATACCTTTTCCTCTGGTAAATTGCTTATCTTTGAACTGTATGTCTCTGGCTGAAACATCGTGCAGAATAGTATACCCAAATATGGATTCAGAGGCTTTTTCAGGCTCTATATTTTTGGTATCCTTCCCAATAACAATTGCTAACTCTGCCTCGTAGTCAAGGCGTTGCACAAATTGTGGACACTTGACATCACTAAATGGATTGTTTAGAGTTGTTCGGGGTTTGATGAAAATAACGGGTTCATCTGAAGGTGTAAGCCCAGCATCTCTTGCATGATCATAATAATTAAATGCTAAACAGATTATTTTTGGTGGATCTGGAATAGGCACCAATAAATCTTCATAGATAATATCGTTACTAAACTTGATATCTGAAATATACTTGCTGATTTCATTAATCCATCCTCTTATGATGAATTCTTTTATAGTCTGAGGGATTGGAACACCGGTTTGTTCTTGAAAATCAATCTTTGAAATTATTTTTTTACCATCAGGAGAGACTATTCCATATGTTTCTCCAACATCTTTTATCTTAATCCTTCCGATTTTCATTTTGTCTACCTATGTATAAAAATTGCCGTTCCTTTTTCTTGTGTATTGCAAAAACCAAATCTAGTTAATTGTAGTTGAGTGTGCGATTTTAGTTGTAAAATAAAGGTCTCTGCATATCCTTCAATACGTTCCAAACTATTGGGATTAAATTTGTCATCAATATACAGTTCCTTGGGAACCAGGACGGTGTAATTTGTCTTATTCTTGTCTGATACCCATTGAATCTTCTTCATATCTCGTACAATCTCATTGTTTAGATAAGAAGCTGTAATTACCTTTTTATCCAGATCTAATTCCTTAATTTTAATATTATACAATTCCATGAGTCTAATTTCTTCATCTTCCGCAAGAAGTATGGCGTCATCTTGTGAAATATAAACCACATTGGAAACTTCAACCTGTCTTGTTCCAAGATCAATGTTTGGATGGTTTCTCAGGGTTACTTTAGTGTCTTCGGCATCTTCTACAATTACCTTTATTGGATCTTTGACAAAGAAAAGTCGAATTGCAATAGGTTCAAGGATCTTCCTATTCATTGATTCTAGTGTCTTGAATGGGGGTTTTGATTCTGCTAATGTTAATCCAAGGCTCAAAACAAAACTTCTGATTGCTCTTGGATCAAAACCACGTTTACGCAGCGCAGATAAAGTGAGCAGACGTGGATCATCCCATCCTGCAATATGATTATCATCTATTAATTGTTTGATCTTTCTTTTGGAAACTGGCATGTTTTCAAATTCCAATCTCGAGAATTCGACAACTATTGGTTTTCGTAATTCCAATCTATCAAGAATATCCAAATACAGGGCATTACGTAACTCATACTCCTTACTTCTCAGCGCGTGACTGACGCCATCAAGACAATCTTCAACAGGTGCAGCGAAGTCATAAGTGGGCCACACCTGCACTTTTTCACCCAAAAGTGGATGCGGGGCCTCTATTATTCTAAATAGGGTTGGGTCTCTAAGAACAGTATTGTTGTCTTGCATATTTCCCTTGAATCTTACAATGGCGTCGTTTTGGTGATAAGTTCCGTCAAATAACTTGTCCAATCTTTCTTTGTTTTTTTCTGCGTCGTCAATATTGCCTCTGCATGGGCATTCAACCTGTTGCATTCTCATTTTATGTATCTCATTAGTATCACATGTACAAACATACGCATTCCCAGCTAATGTCAGTTTTTTTCCATAATCATGCAAAACAAATATGTCGTCAGAAGTATTTTTTACAATATCGGGCTTGACTTCTAACCATTCCAAACCACTTCTGATAGCATCATAATACTCCAATTTTTCATTCAGTGGATTAGTATCATCAAAACGTAGAATCAATTTGCCATCGTAAATTCTAGCATACTCTTCATCAATTATGGCTGCTTTTGCGTGACCTATATGAGGATAGCCATTGGGCTCGGGCGGAAATCTGGTAACCACTTTAGTTCCTGTCATTTGGAGCTGTGGAAATGGATGCGAGGTCACATGTTCCTTTGCTGACTTTGAATCAATATTGTTATCTACTAAATCTATTTCATTAAGAAATTTTTTCTGCTGCTCCACATCCATCTTATTTACAGAATCTACTACCATTTTGATTTCTGCCATTAAAGTCTTTATTTCCTTTTTTAATTCTGGTCTTAGACTCAGAATTTTAGCCAGAACGGTATTTACGTTCGTACTACCTGA
>JAICQW010000080.1 GCA_025937665.1 Nitrososphaeraceae archaeon
ATACATTACACACGATCAGGCTGAAGCAATGAGTATGGCCGATAATGTTGGTATAATGGATTCAGGGAAATTACTGCAGCTAGATTCACCTCAGAAAGTGTACACTGAACCTGCTAATCGATTTGTAGCTAGTTTCATCGGTGTTCCCCCTATGAATTTTATAAAATTCAAAATTATCAAAGAAGGTTCATTGTTCCTCAAATTTGACGATAATAACTCTTATCAACAAGATAAAAGATCGATCATCAAAATTCCCTATACATTAGCAGAAAATCTAGAGAATATCACTGGGGAGGCAATATACTTGGGGATTAGGCCAAAGGACATCATATTGTTAAAAGATGACGGCGATTTTGATGGTTTAATACTAAAAGGAGAAACCGCATACGTCGAGTTGCTTGGGGATGATTCAATTGCGGAAGTTAGACTTGGAGATAGCTCGTTGAAGATTTCTAATGTAACATCCAGAAGCGTGATTCCCATTGTAGGAAAAGAAGCCACGATTGGTATAAAGTATGACCGAATAAGGTTATTCACCTACTCAGGGGAGAGTATTCACATTAAATTATAATTATTAACATCAGTTAACTTCTGTCTCATGTATTCCTAACGGTGTATAATCTTTTTTTGTTACCATGAAAGGAAATTCTTAATAATGATAGATCTATCGTTACATTGATCTACAGATTATGTCAAAGGTGTACAAGATTTCTGCAGTAACGTTATTAATTAAAGATATGAAAAGATCCTGCAATTTTTATTCTAAAATACCGGGTCTCAAACAAGTTTATGGAGGGCCTGAGGATTTTTTTACAACTTATGAAATCGGAGAAAATTCTTCTGTCTATCTTAATCTTGAATTGTCAAAATGGATTAATAGTGATGAATATGGGCATCCAAAAAATCTCTTGAGAATCATCCTACATACGGATGATGTGGATAAATTATATTCTTATTTCAAAAACGATCAAATCATTTCTCACTTGATATCATTTGAAAATGGGCCATCTAATGCCTCTTGGGGAGAACGATACTTCCACATACGGGATCCAGATGGATATATCCTTTCATTTGCGCAGTCCTTAAAGTCATAGGTACTACTCGTGCAACCAGTTTATGCTAAATTCATTTTAAAGCACAACTTCTCAAATCATCCATTCTTACAAAAATCTCGTAAATGTTCTTTTAAAATTAATGCATCATGTGTCTGACGCTATCAAGATGATTTTAGTTTACATTGCTTTTCCTATATGGCCCGCGGGTTCTCTTGCGCGCCTTGTTTTTTTCTTGTTTTCTTTTCACCAGTTCAGTTTCCTTATCCAGCGGTTTTTTACTAGAGTTAACATCGTCTTTTTTCTCCTCATGGTATTGATTGTCTCTGATTTTAAATCTTTTGAGCTTACCCTGGATAGTCACATTAATGTAAGCTTAGAATAGATTAATAATGTTTCTAAAAAACCAACTAAACCGTAAATTGCTTAATGTTACTACACATCTAAGTAACAAAGTTCTTGATCTTGCGAACATGCCATGGAGAAGTTTACAATAAAATCAATGAATAAAACATGGTCATCACAAAAGCATTACCCCCGACCAGTGAAGCATATTTCAGTTTTTGAGAATCTTTTAATATTTTTTCCCAAGTTTTCTTAATTTTCAATTTCATAACATAATTGAGAAATAATATTAAAAAGTGTTTTTCCAAATTCAACCCCAAATCTATCATTATAGCGAACAAAAATTGAATTTTATCAGCATATTCATCACATGGTAATTGCTGCTCTTGAAACCACTTCCGATAGTGCGGGATGAACATGTACTGTCTTTGAGATATTGTCGATAGTTCCATCTCCACTCTTGATTGCTACAAGTACCTCATGAATAAGTATGGAAGCTTGGCTTCCGATAATATGGCATCCAAGAATTTTTCTGTCTTTCTTGCTGACCAAAAATTTTACAAAACCGTCTGTATCCTCCAATGCTTTCCCCATTGCAGTATCAATGTATCGATAAATTGATTTGTGGTAATCTATTTTTCCGCTTGCTTTCAATTCCTGCTCCTTATATCCTACACCGGCAACTTGTGGAGAGCTGAAGATCGCATGTGGCATTGCGCTGTAGTCGACTTTTATTTTTTTCTTGCTATTAACTATATTGTAAAAAGCATATTGGGATTCCAAATTTGCACTGTGCCTGAATTGATGGCGTCCGATTATATCACCTAAGGCAAATATTCCATCGATATTGGTCGTGAGAGTTCCATCTACCTTGATATATCCATCATCAGATACTTCAACACCAGTCTTTGGTAAATCAAGATAATCAGAATTGGGAACACGTCCTGCAGCTATTAAAAGTTGATCAGATTCAATTTCCGGATAATTGCTTGCGTCAGATCCCTTGAGCGATACTACGAATTTACCACTTTTTTTAGTTACCAAATCAGGCGTACAATCTAAATATAAATTGTATTTTTTTGAGAAAACTTCTGTGAATTTTTTTGATATTTCTTCATCCTCTTTTGGTAGTAAATACCCACCATGATGAATGATGTTAATCTTTGTTCCAAGTGATCCGAAGAAATGACCAAGTTCGGCAGCTATATAACCGCCGCCAATAATTGTGAGGACTTTTGGTTGCTCACGAAGTCGAAGAGCTTCATCACTGGTAACATAATTTGAAGTATTCAAGCCCTTGATATTAGGTATTCTAGGTCTGGTGCCTGCAGCAATTAGGATTGTGCCGGACGATATTTTCTCCTCTCCAACCAAGAGCACCTTGTCACCAACAAACGTGCACTCTGATGCAAACAGTTTTGGATTTTCTGAATTATCTAGTGATTTTCTAATATCATTAGAGTCTGAATCAATTATGGTGGTTACTCTCTGAACTATTTTTTGAAAATCAATAGAGAATTTCTCAACTTTTATGCCAAAAAGATTTGCGGATTTTATTGTTTCAACAACATCTGCACTATGTAGTAGGAGCTTCGAAGGGATGCAACCTGTATTAAGACAGGTTCCGCCCATACTACTTTTTTCTACAATTGCAACTTTCAGTCCGCTCTGAGCCGCTGCACTGGCAACTTCAAGACCGGCTCCGCTACCTATAACAATGAGATCGAATTCTTTGATGTCATCTAATTCTGGCGGATTATCTTTGGCTTTCAATGCAATACTAATGCGACAGGATTGTATTTATTAATTGAATTGGGTCTGTCGTTGTGTTGCATTTCGATACTTAGATATTTGCCTCCGAAAAGTTCATAATAATGTTTGTTACTTTATTGAGACCTAGTCACCTTATTTTTTTTGACGGGGAAGATCTCGTTTATCCTACAAATCACATTTCCATTATGATATAACGAATATTTCTTGAAAATATGTAAACCTTCTACATATCCTATTTCTGTTATCTTCTTAAATATCTCCAGTCTATGATAAAGCGCTATCTTACCAATTCCTCTTTTACATTCGCGAATTTCAGACAACATTTGAAAAGGTATTCTTTTACAGTATATTTTTGAATCTGCAAAAGCCAAAATATGATTTGTCGAAGAAATTATGCATGATTTTCTTGTTATGATGTTTTTTTCTTCATTTTGTTCAATTACCCTTATTGTTGATTCCGTCCTATGCATCACTTCTAAGAGCTGTTGAGTATTTCCTAAATTAATTAAAAGTACTCTTTGTGCAAGATCGAATTTCTTGCTCGAAATGCTTTCAAGTTTGAAAACATCATTAATGGTTAAACAACGATGATTCCTGACAAAATATATTCCATCCACCACCCTAATAATGAAATTGAAATTAAAAAGTGATCTGAAATATCCTGAAAAAAAAGTGCGTGATGGCAAACAGAATAGTAGTGATACTCACAATTTTTAGTGTCAATTCAAGATGTTTGGTACTTTTCAGTTCGTGATTTTGTTTGGTTTCTTTATATTTCCGTGAAAGTTTTATTTCAATAAAAGATACCAGAAAGGCCGCAACAGATACCAATATTGTAATATACGATAGGGAATTTGTTTGCATGATGTAACCTGCCAATAGTGGCAGACTACCCCATGATATCGCGAACCAGACATTATTATGAAAAAAACCATTCACCAATTCATAATTATACGCGATTAAGAAGAAACCTTCCAGAATTGCAATTGGGAGTAACAATGGAGTGTAATATACGATGTAATAAGATCCAATGCCATATGCAACAACTAATCCGCAGACAACCATTATCAATAATTCTAGATTCGAAAAACGATTTCCCCATGGCTTACTTTTAGATCCCATACTATCTGCAGCATGGGCAGAAATGCCCAGAGCTGCAAAGTAAATAATGATAATTGCTACTACTCTGTCCCAAGCTATGGTTGGAGAAAGGAGAGAACCGATTACCGCAAAAGAAATGCACATTCCAGTATAAGGGAGGAACAACATTCCTACAAAAATTCTGAACCTTATTGGCCCGAATTGTGGAACAAACCATTCATTAAGGCGAGCTATTTTTTCTTCCATTTACTTTTTCGCATAAACTATGGCTGAGGTACCGCATGTGTAATACTTTTTGGAGATGGATGTGAATCCTACCATATCAAGTTCACTGACAAGGTTGTTAACCCAAGGATTTAGTTGTATTAGTTTATCGAGATTAGAAAAAACATATCTCCAAGAACTGATTACCCTTCCTAGTTCGGTCAGAATTTGAAAATAGAAATGCCATAATATTCTCATTATTTTTGTATCGGGATATGTAAAATCATGAACTATTATTATTCCACCTTTTCTCAAAACTCGCCAATGTTCCCTTACCATGGTGGATAACTGTGCATATTTGACAAGGTACGATGAAATTATAACATCAAAGCTTTCGTCTTTGTATGGAAGAAATTCAGCTAGGGAATTTGTCAGGAGTGCATAAGATTGTCTATTTTTGGCCAGTTTTAGATATTCAAATGTCAAATCAGTACCGATTATCTTAGAACTGGCAGATCGATCATGAATGAATGAAGAGAGAATACCCGTTCCGCATGCCAAATCAAGGATTCGTTTATTTTTGCCATCCATTAACTTCATCATCTGCTTCTTCCAGGACGAATCTCGGAACAATGTTGTTAACTTAACAATCCTGTCATAGCTTGATGCATTCGTGGAAGAAAAAAATCTTGTTGCAATCAAGTGCCCCTTAGTACCCAATATTCCATAGTTATTTGCAGCTTGATAAATATTATAGTACGTTTGTTCAAAGGCAAGAATGGAATAATCTATTGATTGAATTAGAATATGCTTTTGTTAATTTTCCAAAAATAGCTTGAAAAAAATCATAAATGGATGTAAGTTATCCAAAGAAGCTATCTGAATCAAATCGCTAAGTGGCATCCAATTCTGTATTTGACAGATGTTTAATGTTATCTACATTAGTAAATGTTAAAACAGATTTTAGAGATACAAGTTCTGACTTTGAATCATATCATTCAGTGCTGGCATAATAAAATACAAAATGATATAACACCGATATTTTATCGAGTTTTTAGCAAAGGAAAAAATAATATATTATATAACCCTTCATACAAATATTATTGATTCTTTTGACTCGAAATAATTTTCCAATGAAAGATTGGCATATTAAACATATGGAAAACACTGTTATAAAACATGTCAAGGGTTTATCTCCAGACGCGACAAGATATCAGAAAAAGATGCATTATAAATACGGAGGTATTGTGAAGATTTTACGATATATTGAATACGACAAAAAGCATGGAGTTACAAACGAAGATGTTGTTGCAATTTTGGAAAAACTTCGTTCCGATTCTTCCTATGAAGAGATTCGCAGTAGTGAGGGCTTCCTTGATAGATTAAAAGAAATTGAATCTTCAGTTGCGAATACCCCCGCAACGAAAATTCTAACTAAGTAACAAACAAAATTGCGCTAGTATGAATGACTTTCAACTTTGTGCTCGTGCAATGCTTTCCAAGTCGTAAATGATGCGCTGCATTTTTCGCAACTATATTTAATTTTTCTACCGTAGACAAACTTGTTTATGTCAATTGAATCACGATCATCCTTATAATCGTGTGATAAATTAAAGCGAAGAATTCTTCTAGATACTCTAACCAATGGTGACCGTTAATTGTTCATAATACCAAACTAATTTAAACTAATAACACAACACGATGTTTTTATTTTTTGATAGAAACTTGACACCGGTCCGAATAATAATTATCCGAAATTATTAGATCGTAGATCGCATTAGGTACAGGATAATGCTCAAATACCCTTAATACCCTGTGCAACAAGCACGGAGTAACATCCAAGTCCGCATTGTTCACATATGGGTTTCAGTCCCTTTGAGTCAGAACTTCCTATACAACATGGCTGTTTGGTCCTCCCTTTGTGGTCTAAAGAAAGTATTGCCCAGGAGGGACATTGGATCGGAGTAGTCCCGCTGCCACCCCAATTTCCTTTCATTAAGGAAATCTGTTTCTCTGTGTTAACTATGTAGTCCGGATATTTTTTCCTGATTGCAATTATATTATCGACTACGTCATTTCTTGTTTCTCCAAAAGGTAACCATAACGGATCATTTGCCATAAAGGGCGTATGAAATTGAAATCCAATCTTGTTAATTTTACCTTTCCATTCTTCAATTAAATCTGTGACTGTATTATAGTTCAATGAATTTATCGTCATACTTAACCAAATGTCTTTCCAAGCTGGTTTCCCTTTTCGAGGGGGGCCAGATATGTATTCCATAATGGTATTACGCGTCTTGGCATAGGAGCCTTGACCCCTTATGCTATCGTGGACCTTTTCTGTCCCATCAAGTGATACCCAGTAAAAATACAGATCATCAAACCTTTTTAGTGGAAAAGTGCCGTTTGTTACTACGCATACCCTACCAGGCATTTCTTGGCAGAATACATCAATAACGTCAGGTCGCATTGTTGGCTCACCGCCCACGAGGGTAACGCCAAAAAGACGTTGTTTTTTGAAAGTATTCTTTATTATCGATCTCCATTCTTCAGCACTTAATTCATCATTTTCATCTTCTCTATTAAGCCACCAATAGCAATGGGTACAGTGTAGATTGCAGACGTTTATTATATCCGCAGAGCCGTACAATTCCCTTTTCTTGTGGAATAATCTAATATCGATAATATTTCTAAAAAACGTCATATAAAAAGGAAATTCACGCATTATATCAGTTATGCCACGTCCATAAACAAGGTCTACCATAGTTTAAAATATTAAATATAATAATTAAAGTTATTGCGTGACCCATTATAAGACGATTAACCTTTTTATGGATTCATATTTGAGTAACGGGCATGCATCATAAAATGCAACGAGTAAATTCCTACGATCTCTATGATAGTGGTAAATTCCGTAAAATCAAGAATTATATTGAGATGACCTGTAATCAAGCAAGATTTGTTAAACGTTGCTGTTATCATTAAATTAGAACCTGATTTTTCAGAAGGGAATGTTAGTTACAATTCTGATGGTACCCTAAATAGGGCGGAGACGAAAAATATTCTTGGCCCACACAGCGCTGTTGCATGCAACGCAGCTTTTTACTGTAAGGTAAGATATGGTGCACATGTTTCTATTGGTACTATGGGACCACCCATCGCAGAATCTGCACTTAAGCAGGCTCAAATATTGAGCGATGCTGAAGAACTCAATTTGTACAGCGATAGGATGTTCGCAGGTGCAGATACACTCGCTACAGCTGAAGTACTTAAGAATGGAATTGGAAAAATGTTCGGAGGAAATAAAATTGATATTGTATTTTCGGGACATAGAGCTTCTGACGGTGAAACTGGTCAAACAGGCCCACAAACTGCATGGAAACTAGGGTATACCTTTCTTGGCAATGTAATAGATTTTGAAATTGACGTAGAGAGAAAAGTGGTAATTGCAAAAAGAGTGATTTCTCTTCAGGGGATGGATATCATCGTTGAAGAAATTGAGTCTCCTTTGCCTGTCTTTATAACCATTGATCCTTCATACAGGTCAA
>JAICQW010000032.1 GCA_025937665.1 Nitrososphaeraceae archaeon
AACATAGAATTATTCAATATTCATTACTTCGGTCCAACATTCATTACAGAAATCTTCATCGTTTACAATTTTTCGTTGAAGATTTACTTCCTTCTCATCGTATGTTTTGAGACACATAACACAAATAGACATTGTATAATATACGTCGTTTTCACATATTAACATTGTGTAGAAATTTTATGATATTTGTTTATTTTTTGATTTATTAATCAAATGATTATTTAAGAAATATGAATAAGGAAATTATTTGTTTTTGATTTATATTTATAAAAATTTGTAAACACCATATGGCTCCTAATCTGCCACAATGGGGAATAGATCCAGTTCCTCCAAAACATAGAATTCTTGGAGGTTTACATTATTTCATTTTGTGGTCCAGTCTTGGTGTTGGACTGCTAGTTTTTTCTGCAGGATCCTTTTTGTCGGACGCTCCCTTTTACCATGCATTGCTTGCAATCATTATTGGTTCTATTGCAGGCTCAGTACTTTTATCAATGGCAGGAAAAATAGGAAGCGATCATGCAGTACCATCAATTATTGGAACACGACCGGTTTTTGGACTATACGGGTCATATCTAGCTGCTATACTAAACATAATTCAGCTTATTGGCTGGACTACATTTGAAATTCTGATACTTTCAAAGGCTGCGGAACAATTAACAAATATGAACGTTACTTTTGTATGGAACATTTTATTTGGAGTGATTATTACCTTGCTTGGCATTTTTGGACCCCTGTTTGTGGTAAAACAGTGGCTGTCAAAGTTCGCAATATGGATAGTTTATGCTTCATCAGCAATAATTTTGGTTACCTTACTATTTCAAAATCTTCCAAACGTGATGTCTGAAGAAAGCAATGATATGTCATTTTTTGTTGCATTAGATATTGTGATTGCTATGCCTATCTCCTGGATGCCCCTTGTTTCAGATTACAACAGGTTTTCGAAGACTAGCAGAGGAGCCTTTATAGGTACATTGGTCGGATTTTCTATTACAAATATCATTTTTTATGTTGGAGGACTACTATTTGGTGTTGGAGATATTTCCTCTATAATAATATCTATTCAGGCAATCTTCTTTGGTTTTATTCTCTTAGTTATGATTGTCGATGAGATAGATAATGCTTTTGCAGATATTTACTCGGCAGCAATTTCTTCCCAAAATATTTTTCACAGTCTAAATCAACGACATTTGATTATTGGATTTTCAGCTGTAAGTACTATTTTGGCTATTTTTGTATCTATTGAAGGATATGAACAATTTTTGTTTTTGATAGGGGCCTTATTTATTCCTCTTTTTGGAGTCCTTCTAACAGACTATTTTGTAATTAGTCGTGGTAGATACCAGCATGATATGATGTATGGTAACAAAATAATTAAGATAGGCTATCCTGCTATTGTTGCCTGGTTTGCTGGTGCCTTGACATACTATTTGCTCTCTCAACTTTCACCAATTTTTTTATCTCAATTACCTGCAATAGGTTCTACGATTCCAAGTCTGGTAGTTTCCTCATTACTATATCTGTTGATTACTAAGCTTGTTCTAAAATTTAAGGCCTCCAAGACGCCGCCATAATATCAGCTATTTGATGCGGTTTGAAGTAATATTCTGGTCGCCATCAAGTACACTTTGCTTAAATCTATCTTTCATTAATACTAACTAGTTGTCTGCATGTAACGTCCACAAGAATTTTTTTGATGATAATTGCCCTGATTGTAAATTAGAATATGCAGAACTAAAGGGATTAACTCAGTCTAATTCTCAAGATAATGAGAAAACAAAAATAATAGCACATGAATCGAGTAAAAAAGCATATAAAGAATTTTCTGAAGAGAGGGCAAAAAAGCTTTACGAGGAGTTATTGGTACAATATATGAGAACAAAATCAATCAATGAAGTAGAAGCTGCTAGAAGAGCAAGGCAAATTATAAGAAAGCAATGTGCTATTAGAGGAATTGAGGTTTGGAACTGGTTGAAATCAGAATAAATCAATAACGATTTATGTAAATCTTATCATTCTTCCATATTTGATAAATTTATTAATTGATATCTCGCCTTGTTGATTGTTGATTTATAGTAAATATTTTATTTGTTCATTTGATATCTATATCAATTTCAAATGCCATTGGAAATGATAATAGATGAACTAACCGAATTGGTCCATAGAGGTGCCCTCTATGTGTTGATAGGCACCTTTGGATTCTTGAGTATCGTCATCGTAAACGGAATAATCAGATCTGGTCGTAAGGGCAAAAGAGATATGAATAAATCATAATTATTATTCCATCGATGATACTAGATTTAACTAGAGAAATAAGTACTGATACCAAAGTTTTTCCAGGTTCGCCATTACCTAAATTTATTACCTGGAACAAAATGGATGTGCATAATTATCATTCAGAAGTGATCTTTATGAGTACTCATACAGGTACGCATATGGATGCTCCATCTCATTTTGTTACTGGTGTTTCATCAATCGATAAAATACCACTCGACAGATTCATTTCAAGAGCTATTCTCATTAAAATAACCAAGGCAGCAGATGAATTAATAACTGCAAATGAAATAGAAGCATCTAATGTAAGGATACTAGAGGGTGATTCTATTGTGTTTTCTACTTTGTGGGAAAACGAAATGGACAACGATTATTATTTCAGCCATAGTCCGGGTCTTTCAGAAGATGCCGCAGAATATCTGATAAATAAAAAAGTAAACGCTGTATGTATAGACTCACCCAGCATCGATAGGGGATCGGATAATAATTTTCCTGTACATAAATTATTATTGAATAAGGAAATCTTGATTGTGGAAAACCTCTGCAATTTGGGTGAAATTAACAGCCAAAATTTTACTCTGATAATGATACCATTAAAACTATCGGGAGCCTCCGGATCTCCCATAAGAGCTATCGCTATTGATAAGAATTTTTCAGGAAATTGGGAAACAAGATAATAAAGGTAATCTTTACACGAATTTATAGCGATAATAGTAGTGTAGGATACGCGAATTCTACAACGAGTTTTAATACTCCTGCAAGTATAATGTAATAGTATGCCAACAGCTTATGTTTTAATAAACTGTGATCTGGGCTCTGAAGAGGAGATATTACAGGAAATTAAAAAGCTCCCTGGAGTAAGTGAAGTAAGTGGTGTATACGGAGTATATGATATAATTGTCAAGATTTCCGCAGATACTATGGACAAACTCAGAGAAACAATAACATGGCATGTTAGAAGAATTGATAAGGTTAGATCCACCTTGACAATGATAGTAATTGAAGGTCAGACAGGGAAGGACAAAAAGAATCAACCAAACATGTTTTGAATGTTCTTAATATTCTGAACAAGAGTAAAAACCTCGTCAGAAGTATTGAAGAAATGAGGCGACGCTCTTACTGCTTTTTTCTTTCCGCCTCCAATAATATCCCTCTCTGCAACAATTATTTTATTTTCCTCTAGTCTGGATACAACAACCTTTGAAAGTACCGAGTCTGTGTCAAAAGATACTATCGAAGATCTAAGATTCTCATCTTCAGGCACAAATATCGAAACACCAGGAATTCTTCTTAACTGCTCGATCATTTCATTGGCCACTTTCATGTTCATTTTTCTTATTGTGTCAATACCTATGTGTTGAATGTACCTCAAAGATGATGTAAGGCCGGCTATTCCAGCATAGTTTCTAAAACCGGTTTGAAATTTTTGTGGAGATTCAGCATAGACCAGATTTTTTTCTTCAGTAATAATTGCTGATTCTCCCCCGATATACTTGGGAATCAACAATGGGGCAGATTCTTTTTTGCAATAAAATATGCCAATCCCAGAAGGACCGCATATCCACTTGAATCCAGGAAAGGCCAGAAAGTCGCATTCAATTTTTCTTACATTCACGTTAATGGTGCCAACGGATTGAGCAGCATCTATCGAATATAGCAAACTATGTTTCTTTGCAATTT
The DNA here is from genome assembly GCA_025937665.1 of Nitrososphaeraceae archaeon. Taxonomy (GTDB): domain Archaea; phylum Thermoproteota; class Nitrososphaeria; order Nitrososphaerales; family Nitrososphaeraceae; genus TA-21. The sequence goes on from JAICQW010000032.1 coordinate 3,955, forward strand.
TGCCAATTTCCTCAACGGGCATTATCGCTCCATTATTGTAAAGAACATGACTAAGAGTTATCAGTCTAGAATTCTTGTTCTTTGCGATTTTGTCGATCTTGTCAAGATCGAAGAACCCGTTTTTATCAATCTTTACCTCTTCAAGTTTTACACCATACTTTTTTGAAACATTAAGCCATGGAAAGTAGTTAGCATAGTGTTCATGAAGACCGCCTCGGGCGATAATAATGTCAGATTTTTTCCATTCAAGACCTGATGCAACATAATTCAATCCTTCAGTAGTACTTTGAGTGAAGATTATTTCTTCTGGCTCACAGTTAATGAGACGACACAGAATTTTTCTAAGCTCTTTCATAAGTGATGTAATGTACTCTTGAACAGAGCTTGAGTCAGGTCCTTCTTCTGAGCACCTTACTAGGAAATCAGTGATTGACTTTATTGTAGATAGGGGTGTTGGTGCAAACGATCCGCAGTTCATGTATATCTTTTTTTTCGTAATCGGAAAGTCCTTACGTATCAATTCTATATCGTTTTCCTTTGCTTTATCATAATCCATTATAACCCCTTTTGGTAATTCATTATAATAAAATTATGATTTCTGAAATACTGGGAAATAGAGGATTTAATACTCTGGTCTATGAAGACGCCTATGCAAAAATATGTTTGATTGCATCAATCATATCGGAATTTCAGAATCAAAATCATGAAATAAATCCCAAAAAAATAGTTTACCTAGATCTTGATGCAACATTTACTGCTTATGCTAAGGCGGGATTGATTCCTTCTATGGAAATACGTAAGGTGGATAATAACATATATCAGTCTGAATCCAACGCACTGAAAGTATATCTTCCATCTGAGGATATTTTTGATGTATTTATAGTTGACATAATAAAATCAATAAATGAATGCTCCTTAATTATTTTTGATTCTGTAAATTCATTTTACAATCTTTTTTATGATAGGATAATAAACAGCCCAAATGATATACTAAAAATTGGAAATCTTAACCAAATACTTTACTTCATTCTAATGCTGATTTTGAAACATACCTCAGAATGTGATATCCCATTCCTAGTAACCAGCATGGTTCGTTACAAAAAAAAGGAATTAGTAACAACCAACAGACTTCTTAGTAAGAAAAGCTCATTGAAATTTTATGTTAAGATTAAGAATCTTAATGATCTTTCAGTTACAATACTCAGTGATCCAAAAGAGAATCAAAAAAGTTTCATTATGAAAAATAAGGTTCTAAGGTGGACTTGACATGACTACCCGGCTATCTTAATCTTAACTATACTAAAGCCTACAATCAATGCAATAGTAAGAACAGTAAATCCTCCAGTCAAAAATGCCCACTGACTCTTTGATGATGCCGCTTTTCCTGAGTTATAAAGCAAATATGCCCCGAACATCCCCATAAATAGTATCATAACTATAACAATAGTTTCACCTATGGTTTGAATTGATCTCGATGGGATAATAAATTCTCTTGACCGTGCCCCTTCTATAATAGAATTAACCAATCCCGAAGCGAATGCGAAAAATGCAACTAAATATAGTACCGTCGCAAGAGTGAGATATTTTGAAGTGCCAGTAAGCATCCAGTTACTAGTATAATGAATTATAATTAAGTTTATCGAAAAGTTTCCTAGCTGACTTTCATTATATCTTTTTTAAATTTCACTTAACCTTGCTGAATAGATATATTTTCTAAAAAAATTATTTTTAATTATCCTCTTCTATATGTGTTATTACTGGACTGTCTGCTATATTGAGGGCGGCCTCTATTTACACCTCTGCTATACCCGTATCTTCTCCTACCTTGACTATTTGAGTTAAAGGGTCTTTGTCTATTGACTCTGTTTCTGCTGACATTCAATGTGGGGACCTCTATTCCTATTTCATCGTTCAATCTCTTGACTGATAGCTCTGTTCGCTTCATAATCCTTGCAAAATCTTCATATCTACTACTTGAAACTAATGAGATTGCTTTACCACTTCCACCTGCTCGTGCTGTTCTGCCAATTCTGTGGAAATAAACCACGGGGTCTTCTGGAATATCATAATTAATAATATTTCCAACGGCCGGAACGTCTATTCCTCTTGCTGCAATATCTGTAGCTACCAGTATATCATCACTTCCGTTTTTGAATCTGTTCATAGAGTAATCTCTCTGTCTTTGAGATAGATCTCCATGAATTGTAATAACTCGAAAACCTTCTCTATTCAAATCATCAGCTATTCTCTGGGTTCTTTGTTTTGTGGCTACAAACACAATTGTTTGTTGGCCTTTTTCTCTGTTTCTAATAAAATTACAAAGATGTTTGAACTTTTCTCGTTCTTCAATAATTAGATATGATTGATCGATAGTTTCTAAACTAATCTCGTCTTCATTGAGTCTAACTTGCTCTGGTTCTTTCATGTATTCTCTAGATAGTCTTAGAATTTCAATTGGCATCGTTGCAGAAAACAAACATGTCTGCCTTCTTTCATTTACATAGAAGAGAATGAATTTTATGTCATCAATAAATCCCATATCAAGCATTCTATCAGCCTCATCTAATACCACAAAATCTACATCTTCTAATTGAATCGTACCATGTTTAACGTGATCAATTAATCTGCCGGGTGTCGCTACAATAATCTGGACTCCTCTTCTCAGCTGTTCCTTTTGTATGTTGATACCCTGTCCACCGTAAACGGCAAGGCTTCTTATTCCCATATATTTTGAAAATTTCCTAATCTCATTGTTAACTTGCATCGCCAGTTCTCTAGTTGGGACAATAATTAATCCTTGGATTGGACCTCTTGACTTTATTTTATTTATTAGCGGAAGAGAAAACGCAGCTGTCTTTCCCGTTCCTGTATGTGCCTGTCCTATGACATCTTTTCCTTTTAAAATAAGTGGAATACATTGTTCTTGTATAGGAAAGGGATTTTCCATACCTATTTCTTTAACCGCTCTTACTATAGACGTATTTAGACCTAATTCTTCAAATGAAACCATTTTTTTAATTCACTTTTTTGTTTTGTATTTGACAAAAGTTACGGAAGATTTGGAAAGATTTTTTATGTTACTTAACTTATCCGCCGTCCCTTAAGTTAACTTAATGAGCTTTAATCGGAGATATAAGTGTGATGATATAGAATTTTGGTCAAATTGTATTGAAACTTATCGCTATCTCAAATGAACTAGTTTGTCAGGGAATAAGTTACTAGACAATAATTAGACTTGATAATTTAAATTCAACACAAGTGATAATAAAAAATATGATGGAGGATCAGGGTCAAAATCAAGATTTGCGGGAGAAGAAACTGCGGGGTTCTGGTGGATACGTACTAGCCCATATTACAGATGAGGAGCAAAAAAAGGGCAATTTAGGAGGACCAGAGTTATTCTTAGCGGGGATAGGAAGACTCCCTTATGACAGACTTGTCAAATATCATTGTAACAAATGCGATAAAGATTATGAGGGATCACCAAATATCAGTTTTGAAAATCCTAATGAAGATCTTGGTGAAGGCGTTACACTCTTTGAGAAGGGCGAATACAAATGTAATACCTGCAAAAGCATAATTGCACAGTATAGAAAATTTGACGCTCCCGAAGATTCCAATCCTAGAGAAGTTCCCAAAAAAGATGAGATTTCAAGTCCAGAAGAAAAATCAAATATTAAGAAGGATGATAAAATTTCCAAAACGACTATAAACCCACCGTCATCAACTTCGATTGTACAAAACGACTTTATCTCTATTCAATCCCTTGTCGGAATGCCTGCGTATGATTGCGATGCTATGTTGATTGGTAATGTTCAAGAGATCGGTCTCAAAAGGACCTCTAAAGGAAAAATGGAAATAAGTCTTAAGATTCCTAATAAGAGTAATAATCAAAGTGTCGAAGTTACTTGGAAAAATATATCTAAGATTGGAGATATAATCTTACTTGAAAATTCAGAGTCTTCCCAACCCACTCAACAAGGCAAGTGTTCCCATTGTGATTTCCAAAACGAAAATGATGCAGTGTTTTGTTCCGAATGCGGTAAGGAAATTAATAATGAATAAGTTCTATATTTAGAGTAAATACTGACTCTAAATTTTGCTTGTTATGCAAGGCCGATCCTTACATCAACTGCAATTGCTCCTTTTCCTTCCTCAAGTACCAACAATGGATTCATGTCGAATTCTGTTATCTCAGGAAAATCTGTAACTAATTGAGATAATCGTAGGAGGCATTCAACTAGTACTTTTATGTCAGATGGAGGCTGTCCTCTAATCCCTTTCAATATTTTGTAAGTCTTGATTGATTCTACCATCTTCATTGCTTCTTGTTCATTGATAGGAGCCAGTCTAAATATCACATCTTTGAGAGCTTCTACATAAATTCCCCCAAGGCCAAACATGATTAGGGGACCAAAAAGCTTATCGTGTTTTGCACCAAGAATTGTTTCTCTGGCAGATTCTATCATCTGTTGAACAAGCACTCCTTTAATATTTGCGTCTTTTTTGTAATTCTTTGCGTTACTAATTATTTCACTGAAAGAAGATGAAACTTGCTGCTTATTCTTCAGACCTACTTTTACTCCCCCAGCGTCTGACTTGTGGATTATATCTTGTGACACAATTTTCATTACCACGGGATAACCGATTTCTTCAGCTCTCCTTGTACACTCTTCTTCATTTGTGCAAAGGTAACTCTTAGGCCTAGGAAATCCATAAGCGTTAAGAACATCGTATCCCTCTTCCTCCAAAAGATTTTTTCTACCTTCTTTTCTTACATTATCAAATACTTGTTTGACCTTTTCTTTATCAACATTGAATTTTTTAATTTCAATTTCTTTTTCTGCAATCCAAAATGAAAAGTCATACATTGCTTTCAGTGTCCTTATTGCTGGTTCAGCATAAGGAAAATGTGGAATTCCACCATCTGAAAGAATTTGTTTATTTTCTGTTCCTTCTGCAAGACCCATAAGCGCTGCAAGTGAGGTTCTTCCGGAATTGGCAGTGGTCTTGACTATTGTTCTTGCAAGATCATTATAATCTAAAGTAGCGGATGGAGTACACATAGTAACAATTGAACCTACATTTGGATTTGAAACAACTTCATCGAGGACCTTTTCAAATCGATTAAAGTCAGCGTCTCCCACAATGTCAACTGGGTTTCTCGCAGATCCGTGAGCAGGTATGACTTTAGCAATTTCTTCTCTAGAAGTACTAATATCAGCTAGCTTCATGCCGAACTTTGAACACGCATCTGTGGAGATTATGGCAGGGCCACCTGCATTTGATACAATTACCGTACCTTTGTCATTATTAGGAATTGGCTGCTTTGAAAAGGCAGTAGCAAGATCAAAGAGTTCCTGCATTGAATCGACTCTGATTACACCACTTTGCAAAAACAATGCATCATAAACCTCATCAGCTCCCATCAAGGCCCCTGTATGAGACATAGCTGCCTTTGCACCTTCTGGAGTTCTACCAGATTTTATGACAACTATTGGTTTCTTGTATTGTTTGGTCGTTTTCCTTCCTATCTCCATGAATCTTCGACCATCATGAATGTCTTCAAGGTACATTATGATTACAGAAGTTTCCGGGTCGTGACATAATAATTCTAAAACATCATTTTCATCAATATCTATCTTGTTTCCCATACTGATTACTTTTGAGAATCCAATACCCTGTGCCATAGCATCTTCAACTGTGGCAGCACAGATAGCACCACTTTGTGAAACGAGAGCGATATTTCCGTGTTTTGGTGTTATTTTCAGGAATGTGGAATTCATCATGTTTTGTTTTGACAAGCTCATTATACCCAAGCAATTTGGGCCAATAACTCTAGTACCGTATTTCTTACATATGTCGGCAACCTCTCTCTCAAGAGTTGCTCCCTGCTCATCAACTTCTTTGAATCCTGCTGAAACAATTATGGAAGCCTGAATTTTTTTCATTCCTACTTCTTCCATCACTTTTGGAACAATCTTGTTAGGGGTGGCAACAACGGCTAGATCTACATCCTCTGGTATGTCAAGCACACTTTTGTAAGCCTTGATCCCAGATACATATTCATTAGTAGGACTGACAGGGTAAATTTTGCCTTTATAACCATTTTTAATATTTGTAAAAATTGCCCTCCCGATTCCTGGTTTCTCGGAAGCGCCTATAATTGCAATAGACCTTGGTGATAGAAATACACTCCTGTTAGATGACTCACTTGTCTCACTATCCGAATTCATACAAAAATAATTTGCCTACATAGTTATAAATGCAGTGATATTGTACGATCATAAGATATTTCCGCCACGATATACTGATTGGTACGTATCTTCTTGAACTATAGATAAAGTGAAAATCGGAGAACTAAGTTTTTCTGCCATTTTATCAATCCTTTCTATTTATTAGTAACAATATTAATATCCTTTAATAGTAACACTATAAATTTAAATATTTATTTATCCCACTTGAATATTAGGAATTTAGACATAATTCCTTATCAATAATTCTGTATGACCTACCCGCTTTGAAGCAATTGCATTGATAGATCGGTTTACATTGATTACCTGAGTAAGATGAGAGTATTTTGAATAGAGTCTTCTAATTTCTTCCGTATTGGAATTACTGAGTAGAACTTTACATCCCTTTCCTGTTAATTCATTGAATATAGTTGCAAGTTCCTTTTGATCATCAAGAGAAAAACCATTGTTGGTATAACTGGTAAAATTTGCAGTATTACTGATTGGATAGAACGGCGGATCTAAGTATACAAAGTCACCCTTCTCAGCTTTTTCAACTAATATTTTCTTGTAGTCACTGACTCCCAAATATGATCCTGACCGTTTCAATACGATACTCGTATTGCGCAAGTTATCGGCATCGCATATAATTGGATTTTTGTATCTTCCAATTGGAACATTGAATAAACCGTTTCTGTTTACTCTGTACAGACCGTTATAGCATGTTTTATTTAGTGCAATAAATCTGGCAGCTCTATCTATTTTGTTCATTACTCTTGTAGAGTCACGTAGATGATAATAGTATATTTTTGGAGATTTGTTGTATTGATTTTGGTGATAAATTAGTGCCGGAATCAGCTCTTCTACATGATTCTTTATGACCTTATATGCATTAATTAATTCGGTATTAATATCCGAAAGGATTGCGCTCCTATCAGAGGAAGCTATTTTGAAGAATACAGCTCCTCCTCCGAGGAACGGCTCAAAGTATCTGGCAAACCTTGTGGGGATGAGTCGGACTATCTGAGGCATTAATTGTCCTTTGCCCCCTGCCCATTTAACAAATGGATGGCATTCAGGTGTTTGATAGAGTAGTTCACGATTTTTTACCCTTTCCATTCTCACAATGACATTCGATCTCAATCTTTAACTGTAAATTCAATTTGCATATAAGCATTAAAAAATTTAAAACAAAGACTCGAGTCGATTCATTTATTTATTTTTGGATCCTCGCTCGTTTTGTTTATCTTTGCCTTAGATCCTGCTCTTGTCATTTTAATGTCACATCTTATGCAAATTTTTCCTATTCTTTCACTTGTCATCGTATCAGTGGGAGTCAACTGATGACACATAGCGCAAGCTGTGAGCGATTTATACAGGTTCAATTCAATATTATTTCTAATGCAACTTATGGTATTTATTTGTAAAAATAGTTCACTATGATTTACAGATAATACTGGTATTCGTTTGAGATTATATCGAGCGGAAAACACTATGCTTACAGGTACTTCAGTAGACTGAAAATTTACTTAATATTTCTAATATTTCCATTCGTCTGATATGTTATTCCACCAAGGCCTATATTGCTTGGCGTCCCTACCAAGTTCGTCCATTATTCTAGATTCAATTGAATAAAACATATTCTCCATTGCATCAGCTCCCCCATCGGCATGTAGTTCTTTACCAATCATAGATATCCTTTGTTTTTTGGATTCTAGATCCGATGCATTTGGATTCTCTATACAGTAGGTAAGAATATCATAAAACTCTTCTTCCAGATATGCGTCCATTTACTATTTACCCCTATTCAAATTATCAAACGATCTTGATATAAATTCTACGGATGGAAAAAATAAAGTTAACAATGTCAATTATCTATAATCTTTTCAGACCAAAGTAACTCAAAAAAGTTCAATTAAAGATTTATGTTGGTATGGAGTCAATATGTTAGAAATGATCTGATGAACGCTTGATAGAATCTCAATTTCTATATCTGACAACCATTGGTTGGAGACAGGTAAGCAGCACACGATAGAAATATGGTTTGTAACACATAATGAGAAATATTACATAATGTCAGAACATGGAATCAATGCTCATTGGGTCAGGAACATCAATCGTAATCTGAGAATTTCATTTAATATTAACAACTCCAATTACGATGGTGAAGGAAGAATTATAGATTCTACGAAGGAAAGTCAACTAGCAGCGCAAATTTCAGAAATTATGAACGCAAAATATCATTGGGATCAAGGACTATCATGGAACTCCGACCATTAGGTCAGACGACAGTTTCATAATAAGTTACATTTTTTATGAGAAATTAGATAATTATGAAACCTGATCTAGTATCCATTCCTTAAATTTTCTAATCGCAAATTCTTCAGATTGTTTTATGAATATAGGATCCTTAAGTCTCCATTGATCTTGTGGTATGGAGTCAAAAAATTCTTGCATAAATAGAGTAAACCTAAAGCGCAGGTTTCTTGGATTTTCATTTAGATTATAGCGCTTTAGAATTTTTGCTATTTTTCCAAATGAGGTATCATAGTCTCTTTTAAATGGTGTAATATTTAGAGTCTCATTTAGAATTGACGTAATAGAATCCATATCTTTGTTGATTGTTATCAATATCCACATATCTCTATGATTGATACTCTTTATGGTTTGTATTCAAGCTATTGAAGACTATTCTTGCACATCACAAATGGTAATGCAGATGTAATGAAGTACGTTCTCATGAGTCTAAAAGTAAACGTTACTATGTAAGAACTCCCAAAAATGTCTTTGTAAATCTTTTTTTTGCAATTTCGAAGGCTTTTTCACCCTTCGCCGATAACCTGTAAGTTATAGTTTTACCTTCTTTCTCTTCACTAAGGAAGCCTAAATCCTTTAGACTCCTAAGAGCTGGATAAATTGTCCCTGGACTTGGTTTGTCGCCTCTTCTTTTTGCGAGTTCGCTGGCTATCTCCTGACCATGCATTGGTTTTTTTGATAGTAAGAATAGTATCAAAAATCCCAGCAGTCCTCTCATATCACAACATTCGCCATCGACCGCTCGCATATGTATTATATTGGATGTCCGATATATATAAATACATCCTTTCGCTATATATCGTATGACCGATAATGAAACATATGGAGGTGATTTAATGGGATTCGGATGCTGTGGAGTAGGTGTTGATCAAGTTAGAAACTTTCTGACGAGAGAAGAAAGGATTGCTTTACTGAAAGAATACAGTGATGGACTTGAGAAGGAAGTACAAGGAATAAAGGAGAGGATTAAAGAGTTGGAACAAAAGTAATCCTTTCTTCTCATTTTTCTTTTACTTTCACTAGTTTTAAGATTTGTTTCTTATCTCGTTTCATGTCTACTTCAGGCAATGCTTTGCTTTGAAATTGAAGACCCATTGCAAAGTTAAAAGCATAATAATTTTTCTTTCCTGTCCTCGGTATGACTAAACTCTCTCTTAAAATGCTGAAAGGTTTCATCATCAAAAATACAAAACTCAATGATTTCTGGAAGGGCGTTATGGGAATCTTTCCTTTCAGCAAAGTTGATTGATTCTTGAACCAATATCTTTGCGCATTTTTCTTTAGGGAATCCAAATATTCCTGCGCTAATAGCTGGAATAAATATGCTTTTGAAATTGTTTTGTTGAGCAAGTTTTAGAATATTGTTTATTGCCTGTGTTAGTTTTTCGTTCT
>JAICQW010000246.1 GCA_025937665.1 Nitrososphaeraceae archaeon
AAATATCCATAATTACAACAGCTCTAGGATGGATTATGTACTTGGTGGTTGCAAACCTCATGATCAAGAAAACAGGCTTTTTCAAGGAAAAGGGAGACTACAACCCTGGTATGCTTTTGTCTCCTAATGTGGGACGATAAATAGAATAGCAATAGAAAAGGAGAACTTAACAAAACATGTATAACTTGCGTCCCTTGGGTAAATTTTATAAATGTCACTCAAATAGGAAACTTTTATATCAGACCTTACGATTTCAATATCGAAGATGATAAAAAAAAGATGTACTACCAACATTATAGCAGGAATTGCCGTCGTGTTATTACTTATTGGAGGAACAGGAGCGACTACTGTTCTTCTTAGTACTGCACATGCTCAGACAGTAACGTTAGGAGAACCTTATTTTGTGGAAAGTGGAAAGTCCACAGTTCAGAAAGAAATTGGCCCTAACATAACACAATACACTTTTACTGGCAATGGAACGATAAATGGTAACATAGAGGTAACAGACATAGGAGAGACTGTAAGTATCTCTAAAGGTAACGATCTCATATATGAGCAAGGACAAGGAGTAATAACGACCAAGAATGGTAGTGGAACGGCATACTATACTTTCATAGATGTAGGAAATAGTACAGACTACCAAGGGGCAACAGCATATGGCACAAATTCTACAGGGCAACTATCTTTTTTGAATAATATGCTGGGTATTTATAAGGGTGAGTACGACGAAGGTGGAAATTTCGCACTTAAAGAATGGGAGTGGAAGTAGTAGTAGGATAATTTACTCGCGACAATCCTCTTTTAACCTTTTTATTTATACAACTTTAAACTAGTGCCCGTCTACGAGCGAAGAAAATTCAAATTATAACCATCCTTTCATTCTTTATAGCAAATATAACATACATAATTTCGCCTAAGGCGTTTGTAAGAGGCTCACCTAGTTTTCATTTTATATCAATTCGATTTGGGATCTGGCCAGTAAAAGTGGACGGTCATCCGAATTTGCCGAGTTAGTAAAGAAGGGAATATCTTAGAGTTTGGAATATCCTTAAGACTGATTACTTTTTATTCAGTAATTTTAGGCGAGTTTATCATTCTTTCAATTTCTGGCATATATCTTGTAAATTCATTGTCATCTACTTTATATAACATCTTTTAAAAGATGTAACACGGATAATAGGTGAGATGCAACTTAATCTGTTTGAAACAAGGTTCAAATGTAACATATGTGGGAAAGTTCTGACCACAAAGCCTCTGCTTAGCAAACATCGTAAAGAAGAACATAATAAGTGAAAATCCTTTTTTATTAATCGCCTTAATACTTTAGTCGTGAGTGAAGGTACACGACACCAGTTTGGACTACCAGTTTCGGCATTTTTGGGAGGTATATCATTTACTATTATGGCTTTTTTGATAGAGATGCAGACGGATAACAAATTTCGTTATCCAATGATAGATGATATACCAAATTTTATGGAACTATCGGAATTGGTTATTGCAGGATTAGCCGTCTCGGGGACTTTCTTTATTGTGTCCAGTATAGGAATGATTCCTGTTGCAAGCGGCAGAATTGGGGAACTCTCACCATTGGCCAGGTGTGCATACAGTTGCATGCTAATTGGATTCTATATATTATGTGGAGTTATTGCATTATTACTACTTCCATTTTCGACCATAGGTGCCGTTGCGGTTGCAATAATCTCAGTTGTAGTTATTGTTCTGTACTCAGTTTTTTATGGCAAATTTGAAGAGTAATATGGTGTAAAAACTAACAACAGATCTAACCACTTCCAACCGTACCGTCAACAAAATATTAGTACAAGTGGTGTTTCTGTTCGTGTTTCTTCGGGCCAGTCACTCCATCTCTAACTATCCTGCCACACTTGTCGCATGTAATCTGCTGATTCTTATACTTGTATTGTATGAGTTATGGATTGTCTCAATCCTATTAGCGATCTAAGCCTACTCTACCGAACTCAGATTGACCCTACCAGACCGTGAAACGTAAAACGACGTTAAACGTTTAACGCTGTTTAACAATATGTAGGATAGGGTAAGGCAGTTATCTAACTGGAAACGATGGTCCAGGCTCGACAAGGAAGAGGGTAATCCAAACCATCTCCGGCTCCTCAACATAAATTTACAAAAAGTGCGTAACATAATACGCTATTATTATTTATTCCCTATCAATTTATTTTATGCATTAATACCTAAGTAATATATAGATATGAATTCTATAGTTCTTGTAAATGTCATTTAGGAACGGTAGTAATAGCAATGATCCTCTGGTTCAGCTAGAACAATCACTAAATGGCGAAAAGCTTGAAAGTATCAACTTTCTTCAGATAAGATATACTGATGTTCCTGGGAGATTTCTTGCAAAATATCTACCTCTTGGAGATAACCATGGTTCGTTATTTGATTCATTAAATCAGAAAATTGGAGTAGACGGCTCATCGGTTAGGGGATTTGCAAACATAGAGGAGTCCGATCTTTTGCTTGTCCCTGATAGATCTACAATAAGATTAACACCCTTATCAGCCAATTACAAAACAGTCGCAGTGATTGCGGATGTATACAAAGGATATGAGTCTGGCAGATTATTC
>JAICQW010000200.1 GCA_025937665.1 Nitrososphaeraceae archaeon
GCAGGTTCGCCAAATCGTTTAACAATTCTGATAAATAATGAAGGCTCCGCTGATGCAAATGGTGTTGTAGCTATTGTCACAGGTGTAACAGACGGGACTGCTACCTCCGATGCAAGTGATACTAGCAATGACATAGGTAATAACGACGATGGATCCTCCATTAATGGTTCCGATTCAGATAATAATTCCAGTATATCAACTGGAACTGAGGAGAAGACAACAACAGCAGATGGACAAGTCGCAGATTCCGAGGCCTCAACAATTAGTCTACAGACCACAACTTTTGATGTTGGTAATATCCCCGCAGGAGGAACTGCCTTTGTGACACCAATAGTGTATCCAAGCTACTCTTCGGGAGGCACTATACAGAATTTAGATCTCGAACTTTCGTATAATGATGCATATGGTACAAAGATAACAACAGAAAAATCAATTGGTATAGTAATATCCCCAAATCCTCCTGAGTCTGTTTTGAGTATCAGCCCTGTAAATACACTTACTGCCTCGGATCCCGATAATGTCAATGGTATTGATAGTGAAGGCAATGGAGACAAGAATAATTCTATCTTATTAAAAGCGGGCAAAATTGAGGAGGTTGCGTTCTCAGTTTCAAACAATGGAGGTATCTCACTCAATAATGTAGTACTTTCTCTAGATTCTTCATTAGATTCCGTAAAAATTCTTGGAGATTCACGATGGACCTTCAGTTCCATGAATGCATCATCAAAAGAAGAGTTATCGACTAGAGTATTCGCGGCAGAGGATGTTATTTCTACACCCGTTGAATTTACAATAGATGCAGAATACTTATCGGGTGGACAATCCAAGACCGACTCTCTTAATATTGGTGCATATGTTGACGGTGAAATAAGAATTAAGGCCTACGATTTTGCAATAAATGACATAGGAGGAACACCTAATTTGGTAGGGAACTTGTTGAACCAAGGAAACACTATTGCTTTGTTTACGACAGTCGAAATGATAAATACGGGACAGTCAAACACGTCAACTTCATCGGCCTCATCTGATACAAAGCAAGCTCCTAGACATCTTGTGAATGAATTTCCACCCCAACAATATCTTGGTGACTTATCTGAGAATTCTCCACTTCCATTTAGTATTCCTTTGAATATCAATAAAGACGCTGCTGCTGGTGCGTATCCTGTCAGCATTAGAGTTACGTATAGCGATACACTAAGAAATACACATGAACTAGTTCTCAATGGAACTGTTAACTACACCCCAAAATCCACAAACTCATCCTCAGGATCAGGTGAATTCTTAGGATCTAGCGAATTATTGAATACTATTGTGCCATTGGTTATAGCCCTGGCAATTATCTTCATTATAGTTATTTTCATAAGAAGAAGACGATCTAGAAATCGAAAAGCCATCAGTAACAGTGGCAAAGATCCTGAACTTTTTGATGACACATTTTCCTCTTCTGACAGTAAGAAGATGGATGGTGTGAAACAATAATTGTGTTGTAAATAATGGCGAAAGTGTATTCGAAGATGTGAGAGATTCTTTGCGAGTCGCATACCAGGTAGCCAGTCCACTGGGAGAAGACACACTATTATTTCGCTATTCAACTATTAAGCTGAAATATTCAGTTCACCTTCTAGAAACTCTTTTTTGTTGGCGCGCCGACTAAATATTATGAAAATCATACAAGCCACATCCGAGATCCCCGGAATGACCAAGGAAGAGGTTGACAGGTTTCTTGAATTGAAACTCAGTTTGCAGTTGGCTACGATTGACGAACAGGGTTGGCCAAATATACATCCCGTCTGGTTTTTTTATGATAAAGCTGATGAAAGACTCTTGTTAACTACAGGCAAGTCATCTAAGAAAACCCAAAATCTTCGGGAAAAGCCGTTCGTCTATTTTTCTATCGACGACGAAAATTCTGCTCCAAAGGGAGTCAAGGGTAGGGGTATTGTAAAGATAGTAGAAGAGCCCACCAAGACTGTTTCTGCTGGAGACAAAATGAGCATCAAGTATCTTGGCACACTTGATCATCCAGTAGCAAAAATGATAACGGAGGGTGCAAAAAAGGGAGAGGTCGTACTTATTGAAATTAGTCCGAAGTTCTTTTCCACATGGGATTATAGCAAAGCGCAATAGCCAGGTTTGGGGCCCTGCAAGGAATTGATTTTTATTTATTGCATGAAACTAAAAAGAAATTAGACAGTGCCATGTTGAATTTGCCTTGCTACCACCTATCAGCCTTTTTATATAATTACGTATAAAAGATAGAGAAGATGGAAAAAACAGTGAGTCAACTAGTTAGGGAAAGCAAAATGGCCATCGATATAGGACTTACGAAGGAAGCAAGACATGGGGTAATCGAAATTCTTAATAAAATACTTTGCGATGAAAATATTATTTATATAAAAACTAAGAACTATCATTGGAATGTTGTCGGACAAGACTTCAGTGAAAGACACGCATTTTTTAGGGAACAATATGAAGCTATTGATGAAATTATAGATGAGGTCGCAGAAAGAATTCGTGATTTAAATGGAAAGTCTTTAGGGACATATTCTGAGTACCTGCATCACTGCAGAATAAAAGAAGTGCCAGGAGAATATCCTAATGATGTTACAATGATTTCAAATCTCTTAGCAGACCATGAACAAATAATTAGGATACTGCGCAAGGATGCAGACCGATGTGATGATGAATATCACGATATGGGCACAAACGACTTCTTGATCGGGACAATGGAAAAACATGAAAAAATGGCATGGATGCTAAGAGCCCATTTGGACAAAGCGTAAATAAACTCCGACCAGTTCCTTTTGTATTGTACAATTGGCGATAATTATACAATAAACATCTGTGCTATTTTATCATATTTCTGTACCTGAGTAATAGACTGTTCACTTTGGGATCAATGACAATATTACAATATGGAGCATTCCGATTGTTCTCATAGTAATCCTTGTGGTAGTCTTCTGCAACATAAAAGTTTTTCAACGGAGAGATCTCTGTAACGATAGGATCCGTGAATAGACCTTCTTTCTCAAGAGCTGCTATCAGTTTTTCAGCGGTCTCCTTCTGTTTTTGGTTGTGATAAAATATTGCGGATCTGTATTGGGTACCTACATCGTTGCCCTGCCTGTTAAGAGTAGTAGGATTATGCGTATGAAAGAAGATATCAAGAACTTTCTCAAAAGATATTACTGCAGGATCAAATTCTATTTGAACAGCCTCGGCATGTCCTGTTTTTCCACTACATACTTCGTCGTAAGAAGGATTTTTGGTCGTTCCCCCAGAATAGCCAGGGAGAGCAGTCTTAACACCTTTTATTCTCTTAAATACTGCCTCACTACACCAGAAACATCCACTCGCAAGTGTTGCAACCTCTGTGCCATTTTTGTTATTATTATTCATTTACTCTCCTGGTAACCTTGAAAGTTGGGGCA
>JAICQW010000048.1 GCA_025937665.1 Nitrososphaeraceae archaeon
GCATTGTACATTATTCCTCCTGGATGCAATGCATTATCAGGAGCAACTTGAACTTGTTTTTCTGATGCGATTAAAGTTACATGTTTTACCTCACCTTGATTTTCTGTTTCCTGCGCATGTACCGCATTGTTCGCTGAAAAATATGGAACAAAGGCAATACTGCTTGCAAGCAAGAAACTAGCTATCAGTGAGCTTGCGAGTAGTAAACTACGATTCATTAGCGGATTGTAAAGGTTTCCACTATAAATATTATGCTGAGATAAGAATAAAATATTTTAATTTAGATTAGAATTTTGTTGAAATTATACATTAGCTCTATATTAATTAGAATTTTTTTATCAAAAAATAATAATATTTATCTTACGTTTACTAATTCATAAAGTAGATGCCCATTTTACCTATTGACTCTGGAAGATACGGTAGCAATGAAATAAGGAAAATTTTTGAAGAAGAAAATCGACTCAGATATCAGCTTAATTTTGAAGCACAAGTTGCATTATCTCAAGGCAAACTTAGAATGATTCCCCTAAACGCCTCAAGAGAAATTGCACGAATAGCAAGATCAAATAAGATCACAACAAAAAAGATTAAGGAACTTGAATCAATAAGTGAGCATGACACAGCTTCGTTAGTACAGGCAATAAGCGAATATTGTTCGCCCACAACAAGACCATGGATACATTATGGATTAACTAGTAACGATGTTGTAGATACATCTACGTCAATGCAATTAAAAGACGCCTTTGAAGTAATTGAACCAAAAATATTCAAGCTAATTTCGTTATTGATAAATAGGGTAAGAAAATATACCTTGTTACCTTCTGTAGGAAGGACTCATGGACAGCACGCAAGCATAATATCATTTGGATTAAAATTTGCGATTTGGGCAAACGAGTTTTCATATCACATAGAGAGGATCGAAGAGGGTAAGAAGAGATTTCTTTTGTGTAAAACATTGGGAGTGGTTGGGACAGGTTCCTTGATGGGATCAAAGGCCCTAGATGTACAGGATAATGTAGCCAAAACGCTTGGTCTATATTCAATAGAGGCAGCTACACAAGTAATACCCAGAGAAAGACTGGCGGAAGTTCAATTCATAATTTCGTTAATAGGAAGTTCTTTGGATAAAATGGCAACAGAAATTAGAAATTTACAAAGAACTGAGATTGGAGAGGTGGAAGAACCATTTAGAAAAGGACAATTGGGAAGCAGTGCAGTTCCAGTAAAGAGGAATCCCATAAAGAGTGAAAGAATATCTTCACTTGCAAGAATACTTCGTTCCTTTTCAAATATCGCTCAAGAGAATATTTCACTCTGGCATGAGAGAGACCTCTCGAATTCCGCAAATGAAAGGTTTACCATTCCGATGGGAATCATTCTTTTGGATGAAATGATAAATAATATGATAAAGGTAATTGACGGATTAACAGTAAGTAGTCAAAGAATTTTAGATAACATAAATAAGACAAAGGGAAGAATTTTTGCAGAGTTTATTCTTGAAGCCCTCGTAAAGAAGGGTATTCCTCGAATGAATGCGTATGAGAGCATACAACGTGTTGCTTTTGAAACTTTAGTTGATGACAGAGACTTTAAAGATGCGATGATGAAGGATCCTTCTATTGGAGAACATTTAAACAAGAATGAATTAAAAACAATTTTTGATCCTAACACTCATCTGGCTGCATCAACAAGAATAATAAAGAATGTCATAAAAAGGACCGAGCAAATACGTAAAAACTACAAGCCGCATTAATCTATTTCTTTATAATTTTTGTGGATTAGAGAACCGTATTGTAACGCTTTTTTCCTTCTTATGATTACTTCTGGCGGAATCTTGAAAGATAATGCAATTTTTCTAATTATATGCTTTCGTAAAAGATCATCATGGCTAACTATTTTATCATAAATAGGAAACTTCATTGCGATAGAAGTGAATCCTTTTGAGAGAAAAGGCTGTATGATTCTGATATTATATTTTTCTACCACTTGTTTTATTTCACTAATTAATTCTAATTCATTCAATATCTTTGACTGAATAGTCTTGTTGATAATATCATTGCCTTGATTAAATATAATTCTGAAATTATTGTAGCCACAGAACAGTTCATCAAAACCGTTGGCAGTGAGTACAACGTTAAGACCATTATTACTTGCCAATTGAGCAACATAACTAAAAGCAATGCAGTTTTCGATATGAGATAAATTTCTACAGGTCATGTCGTCCCTTATTTTTTTAGAAAATACTGAAAAATCATGCTTATCTATTTCTAAAACTCTGTGATTCATATTTATTTTCCGTGATATTGACTTTGAGAATTCTATGTCATTAGAATCAGGAAAACCAACAGTCAATAGTGTGGTATCGATGTTCATATTTTTACAAATTTTTGCAAGTAATGTACTATCTATCCCGCCTGAAAAGGCAATTCCAATCTTATTTATTCCTCTCAAATTATCAGATACAGTTGCAAACAATGCATCAATTAGGTCCGAATTGTACAATATAGTATACCCAAAAATAATTTCATTTATGTATTTATTAGTATGGCCAGTGACTTTCGATAAATAGGACTAACAGTAAACCAAAATCAGCAAAAGACAATAATTTTCCCAGGAGGGGATTACTTTACTATTCTAAAATCATCCCAATATTAGCAAAAATTGATTCAAATATACTCGTATGAATTCTAATGGAACTAAGCAACAATACACGATATATTCATATAACTTTTGTTATAATAAAAATATTTACTAATCAATAGGATCTAATGTTTTGTATCTACAAGATTAAATCTTTTACATGAGATAAATGTTATGATGTGTTGAAACGGAGAAAGGCAAACATAATTTGTTTCTAGTCTGTATCATATCTGGCACCAAGCTATGTCTACTCAGTTAGTTAACAGCTGTAATTAATTAATCCTTATTTGGTTGATGTTTAGGAATAGTTGAATTTGATTTGATATGAACAAGACGGGTTCAATCCAGGCATACGAATGAACTATTTCTTGGAGTTATTGAATTGACTTGACAAGAAAAGTAACTTGTATATATCTGGATTCTTTGAAATAAAATTAATGAAGAAGACAATTCTGGACGAAGATCTCAAATATATCGATGGAAAAGGAAACTTGCTGAGGAGCAAGACAGAATTATCTTTCTCAAGATTACTTTCATTTTTAGGGCATGACTATGAATATGATTTCAAGATAAAGCTAATGAATGGAAACGAGGTCCTCGTTGACTTTAAGGTTGATAACAAATACATTGAAATATTAGATTCCGCGCAAGACCTAGAGAAATTCAATGAGATAAAAAAGAATAATCCTGATCTTGATATCATAGGGATTGGTAAATCAAAATTTGGTGTCAAATCTGGTGATTTTGAAACAATATCCTTTATCGATTCTGAAGGGGACCAGATCGGTTCAATATTTTTAGAAGATTCATCACTTGCTTTTGACTATGCTCATATTTTACCTCTCGTTGAAAAATGCTCTATACTACATGGTCACACTTCTACTGTTATGGTAGAGATCATTGGAAAAATGGTGAACAATCTAGTTATCGATTTTAGTGATGCAAAAAGAATCATCAAAGATACCCTTTCAACATTAGATCACAAGTTCTTTATCAACAAGAAATACGTTTACAAAGAAGATAGTCTCCACTATTACGTCTCATTTAATGGTCCTCGCGGATTTTTCAATCTACAACTTCCTAAAGACACGACCTTTCTGATGCCTGGAGAAGCAACGGTAGAGAATCTTTCCTCCGTGATAATAGAACTGCTTTCCTCAAAAATGCCTCCAAATATAGAAGCTCTTGGTGTTTATATTTACGAAGGTGTTAATAAAGGGGCACATATTCTGGCAAATATCAGGTAAATAGTGGCAGTCTTTATGATAAAACGGATATCATGATGAGGCATCTCTCCTTACGGATCGGATTACATGTTTTTCATTGATCCAAAAAAGGTGTGAAGCGTGAACTTAAATAGAAGCCGTCTAGTGGATTAGTTCTAACCTAAAGATGCAACAAAAAATAAATGAAAAGACATGGAATTCAAATATTGAAAATGCTATTTTGGAAAATTGGCATGATAAAAGAATCTATGATTTCAAAGTTTCGGATAATAAAAATTATGTAATTGATACCCCACCTCCCTATCCATCAGGACGGCCCTGGCATATTGGAGCTGCAGCACATTATGCGCAAATTGACATGATAGCTAGAACATCAAGAATGTTTGGTAATAATGTATATTTTCCCATTGGCATAGACAGAAATGGACTGCCAGTTGAGATTTACACTGAAAAAAAACACAAGATCAGAATGCGACAGACAGATCGAGAAGAATTTCTTAGACTCTGTAGAATTTCATTAGATGATCTAGAAAAAGAAATGATCCAAATCATGAAAAGTATCGGTCTAAGTGCAGACTTTGTGGACTATTACAGGACTGATTCAAATGAATATCGCACGTTAACTCAGAGTACTTTTATTGATTTATGGGGTAGAGGGCTTGTTTATTCTGCAAATCGACCAAATAACTATTGTCCAAGCTGTGGCACTACAATTGCTGACGCTGAAATAACTTACGAAGAAAGAAAGACAAATCTAGTATATTTGAAATTTAGGTTAAAAAATGAAAATGAAGATTTGATTGTTGCTACGACCAGGCCTGAATTAATTTTTGCATGTCAATGTGTTATAGTAAATCCTAACGATACCAGATATGAGAAAATGCATAAGAAGGAAGTTATCTTGCCTCTATTTAATAGAGAAGTAAAAATCCAACCCCATCATTCAGCAAAATCAGAATTTGGTTCAGGAGCCGTGATGGTTTGTAGTTACGGAGACATTAATGATGTGCAGGTATTTAGAGAATTTGGTTTAAAAGAAATTGTAGCTATAGATCAGTATGGGAAAATAGGTGAAAATGGAGGTAGTTATTCTACTCTCACAGTAGACAATGCAAGAAAGCAAATTATTGATGATTTGGAAAAAGGAGGCTACGTTGTAAAGCAAGAATCGATCTTGCATAGGATACCGATGTGTGAGAGAAGTAAATCCCCAGTGGAGATAATACCAATGCAGGATTATTATATTAAACAACTTGATTTTCTTCCCAAACTTAGAGAATTTGCATCTTCTCTGAAATTTTATCCAGAATCTCACAGACAGATACTGTTGAATTGGTTAGACTCGGTTGCAATAGATTGGCCGATATCTAGAAGAAGATTTTATGGTACAGAAATTCCAATATGGTATTGCGATAAATGTAAAGAACCAATGCTGCCTGAACCTGGAAAATATTACAGACCGTGGAAGGATAAAGCGCCGTTTGATAAATGTGTCAAGTGTGGCCATAGCGAGTTTACTGGTGATGATAGAACTTTTGATACTTGGATGGATTCTAGTATATCACCCCTATTTGTGACCAAATATAGTAAAGATGAAGATTTTTTTGCAAAAACATATCCAACACAAATAAGGCCGCAAGCTAAAGACATTGTAAGAACATGGTTGTATTACACAATGTTACGATGTTATCAATTGACAGAGAAGCTTGCCTGGAGTAATGTCTGGATTATGGGATATGGGGTGGATGAGTATGGAGAAAAGATGAGTAAAAGTAAAGGCAATGTAATTGATCCATTTCCTGTAATCAACAAGCATGGAGCAGACACCTTTAGATTCTGGTCAGCAATTGAAGCAAATCATGGTCAGGACTTTAGGTGTTCTGAACAAAAGATTGCAGAGGCACAAAAATTTCTAACAAAATTATGGAATATTGGAAGATTTGTATCCTCATTTGAATTCGTTCAAACAGTTGAAGTTGATTTATTGCCTTCGGATAAGTGGATTTTAGGAGAGTTGTCTCATTTGGTAGATGAATGCATCAAGGGGTACAGAGAATATAATTTCTTTATTCCAGCTTCACAAATAAGAGATTTTACTTGGAATATTTTCGCTTCCCACTACCTAGAATTAGTAAAATCACGCGCATACAACGATCACGACCAAAACAACAGATATTCCGCATTATATGCGCTCCATAAATGTTTTTCAGTAATATTGTTACTATTAGCTCCTATTTGCCCATTTATTACAGAAAAATTATGGACTACGATATATTCTAAAGAAAGTATTCATTTAGAAAAGTTTCCAGTTCAGAGTAATGACTATGAAGAGATGTGTAAATTTACAAAAGCCATTACAGATTTTAATTCATTAATATGGACAACAAAAAGAGAATCAACAAATGAAAATGGTAAGCGATATTCATTGAGAGATCCTATAAAGGCAGAAATTCCAGATGACCTATCTCAGTTTAAAGATGATCTAAAGGAAATGCATAATATTCAAGGTTAACTATAAAAATCTGGTAACTTATGAAAGCCGTTCCCATATACAGTCATGGTGATCTAAATGTATTGAGATATGAACAGGATTTTCCAACTCCAATACCTAATCTATCTGAGATTCTAATTAGGGTAAAGTACTGTGGTTTGAATCACCTAGATATATGGACAAGATTGGGAATACCAGGTATAACTATTGGCTTTCCCCATGTTTGTGGTAGCGATATTGTAGGTTCAGTGGAGGAAGATTATGCAGAAATCCCCAAAGGATCTAGAGTCCTCATATATCCTGGAATCGGCTGTAATGATTGTCATAATTGTAAGAATGGAACCGAAACTCTCTGTAGAGATTTTTCTATAATTGGTGGTTTAAGCAAGTACAATGGTGGTTATGCAGAATATGTAACTGTTCCTAAAACAAATATCATACCACTACCTCGTGAAATAAGCGATGAACAAGCTGCCACACTCTCAATTTCATATTTGACTGCATGGAATATTGTTAAAAAACTACAACTAAAGGAAAATGATACAGTTTTGATATACGGAGCTTCAGGTGGACTGGGTATGGCGATGATTCAAATCTCAAAGGCACTCGGAATAAGAACCATAAGCACTATATCTGACGATTCTAAACTTAATTTTGCACATGATATAGGATCTGATTATGTAATAAATCGAAAAAAGAAAGAGGTAACTGTTGAAATAGAAAAAATAACTCGGGGGATAGGAGTGGATGCAGTTGTGGATAATGCGGGTCAGAAGACACTGAATACAAGTATTAATTCTGTTCGGAAAGGCGGGAAAATTGCAATGTGCGGTACTACATCTGGAAGTGAAGCTAACTTTCAGATACGAACGTTTTATTCAAAGCAAATTCAACTGTTTGGTATTTTAATTGGATCAAAGTTGGAGTTGATGGAACTAATTAACTTTGTAAATGAAAAAAATATAATGCCAAAAATTGATTCCGTACTTCCATTAAAACAAGTACAACAGGCTCACGATAAATTAGAAAAAGGAGACCAATTAGGTAAGATTTTGATTAAAATATGACAATAATTTTACCTGTAAGCGGAACAATATTTGCTCTCGAAAGATTGGAATGAAATATTTTCATCTAGATAACTAGAATAATCTACATCTTTACTTTAGGTAAATTCCAATGTAGTTTGATAGATACCAACCTAATACCAGTTGTAACAGAAATTACAGCTATCGCGGTATACTCAAATGGCACACCAAGATTTACCAGTATAAGGAATACAATGACACCAATGAAACTTGCCACTGCATAAACTTCCTTTGTAAAAACGATCGGGGGTTCTCTTACAAATACATCTCTTAAAATTCCACCACCAAAAGCTGTCAACAAGCCTGAAATCACGATTAGTACGTAGTTAGTACTATACAGGGAATGTGCAATTGAGACTCCTGTAAAGCTGAATACTCCCAGGCCTACAGCATCAAAAATATTGAATAAATTTTCATATTTTTTCGTTTTATGATAAAGAAAAAAAATGACAATTGCAGTTATTGTTGTCAATACAATGTGAATAGTGTCTGAAAAATTATTTGGAGGGAATACTCCCAAAATTGTATCTCTCATTACTCCTCCAAGAATTCCTGTTACGGTTGCAAGAATTATTATGCCTACAATATCATACTTGTGTTCTATTGCCCGGAGTGCACCTGTTACGGCAAATACCACTGTTCCAAATAAATCAAGTACAAGGATTATGAATGAAAAGCCGATATCTAAATTGAACAATTAAAGATTGCTGTCGTGTTTAACACTGTTTAAAAAAATGTTGTCGCCCGCAAGTACTACCATCAAAATAGTTCATTGTTTTATTCCATTTATCATATCCAAGATGTCTTCTGCAATGTCAATTGAAGTATGGGAGTTGATATTTGGTTCCATCGTTACAAGTAAGATGTACTTGTCCAAGTAAAAAGTCAGAATTGATATCTTTTCTCTTTCAACATATGCGAATCTTGATCTACCCATATTGTCATCAAACCTTTCTCGCATAGATTTACGCAATGCAGTATGTGTTAGGTATAACTCTTCATTATTTTCATCCATTATAGAATCTAAACCCCCTCTCATTCCACCGACAACAGGCAATCCCGTATCATCAATGACCGCTACATAACGTATATCGCTATTCAGATTGAATATAGACTCGCAAAGCTTTGAATATTCCATAGATTGAGAAAATAAGGACTGTTTATTATGTTTTTGATCAAAAGGCTCTATAGAAACTGTTATTCATTTTCTAAATGCCAAATGCCAAAATAATCTTGATTTTAGATGCTGTGATATATTTAATCACGAAAGCTACCATTGTTTATTTTAGATTTTTGTTGATAAATTCATGTATCAAAGTGTCAGAGTCTTTATTTTTCTTCATAAAATAATAAAGCTCTTCGGTGGCTGCATGATGATCTACACCTATGTTTTGTGCTAGTTGTACTGTAATCAGTGATAATAATAATTTCCTCAGAACTATTTCTTTTCCATATTGTTTGATATCAAAAGATAGTTCAGAGATAACATTTTTCATATTTGCATCAATATATCTATCCTTTGCTTCTCTACTCTTAATTGAAAATTGAACTCCCATCATTCTTTCCTTCATATGTATTTTTTCCACCATTTCGATGAATCTATCATTTAGCTGTGGATCTTCGAACAATGCTTGAGATAGCAAGTCTCCGGCATCAGATTCACTTAACGATAAAGTTTTGATCAGCTCGAACAATACATGACATGCTGCACATCCACCGTATCCTATCAACGAGGTATTAGAAAGGACTCTGGTGATTTCAGAGTCAATTAACCTGCTGGCACTTTCAATCTCATCTCTGTTGTACACGCTTCAAATATGGTCGATGCTCCTTAAAACCTTATAATTTATAAAAATAGTATTTAGGAGGGGGCTGATATAATGCCAAGGAATAACCATAATTCGTACTCAAGTGTTGTTCAAATTAGTATTTGTAGATTGTCCGAGTTCTTATTCAAAATATCTCGTATTGTCACGTATTTTTGGAATTATCTGTTCCCTCATTATGGAATCAATATGGGGTTCTTCCACGTCAATTGTAAGTAAAACATAATATTTGTTATTTATCGGAGTAACAATCCTTACAAGCTTTTCATATTTCCCTAAGGAGTAAACCAGTTTGCCCAACTTGTCTTCGAATTTTACCCTTGATTTGTGTCGCGCTATTGCATTTAGTGTGTATTCCTGATTTTCCTCACGGTTCATCAGCGGATCTAGACCTTCTCTTCTTGTTATATTTAGTATTTTACCCTCAGAATCAGATATTGCAATCCATCTTATCGACGAACTGATTTTTAATATTTCCTTTGAAAGACTATCAAAATAATCTTTAGTCGTATTGGCCATTAATATGAAAAAGACTGATCTAAAATATAACGTTATTTGCTTATATGCATTCAATTAAAATATAAAATGGATATCAATACCCCATAACATTGGTTAGTGAATATCGTGCCATTGGTGGATACGCAACTCCACAAGGTACAAAAAAATATATGGAAAATGCTCTCAAGAATGGTTTTCCAAACTCACACTTTCGTTCATTTGATAACCTCAACTTATCAAGTTTGGGAATGGGAACTTATCTGGGTCAGATTACACCAGAAGAAGATAAGGATTTAGAGAACGCAATTTATGAATCCGTTAAATCAGGAGCTATGAATGTAATTGATACTGCAATAAATTATCGTTCTATGAAGTCAGAAAAGAATATTGGAAACGCAATGAAAAGACTAATAGAAGATGGAGCTGTATCACGGGATCAAGTCTTTATTTCAACAAAAAACGGATACATTACCAACGATGGTGATTTTCCAACAGTTGATGTTCTTGAATATATGCAAAATATGTATATTTCACAAGGAATCATAGACCCAAAAGACATAAGCTCCGGTTATAATGTATTAAACCCGAATTATATCCGCAAATGTATCGATAAATCGATGACAAATTTGCAACTTGATACTATTGATCTTGTTTATGTTCATAATGCGTACGAGAGCTGGGTTGAGGATATAGACAGAAAACAGTTTGATGAAATGATACACAAGGTCTTTCAAGTTTATGAAGAGTATCGATCTAAAAACAAGATTAATTATTATGGAATGGCTACGTGGACTTGTTTTAGAGTTCCTCAGAACGAAAGAGTGTATCTCTCATTAGAAGAGATGGTGAGGATAGCTCAAGAAGTGGGAGGAAAAAATCATGGATTCCGTTTTATTCAACTTCCGTACAATCTAGCGTATAGAGAAGCTTACATGCTCAAGAACCAATCAGTAGGAAATGATAGTAACCTAACCATTTTGCAAGCTTGTGATAAGTTAGATATTGGAGTTTTCACAAGTGTACCATTGTTACAGACAAAATTATTTAGTGCCAAAATACCAGATTATTTGGGATATGATGATCAACTACTAAAGATAGTACAA
>JAICQW010000264.1 GCA_025937665.1 Nitrososphaeraceae archaeon
TAATATTTTAGTTTTGGAAAAGGAAGGAAGTGTTCGCCTTGTTTCAAACGGCATTTTGCAGGAACAGCCAATATTACAAGTACCAACTAATGCAGAAAATGAACGAGGATTACTAGGGGTTGCTTTTTCAAATAGCAGTAATGATAACCAGGGCACTACTAATACAGATGTGTTTCTATATTATACCGAAGACGATCCTCTAAGAAACAGAATTTACAAATACCAGTGGAATGGAGAGACTCTTCTCAACCCTTCTCTCATTCTGGATCTGCCAGCAGAACCAGGACCAAACCATGATGGTGGCAAAATAATTATTGGGCCAGATGGTTATCTGTATGCAGTCCTGGGGGATCTAAACCATGATGGTCAGCTTCAGAACTTTCCAGACGGTCCGCCTCCAGATGATACTGGCAGTATATTTAGGATAAATCCAGCTGATGGGTCAGCTCCTACCGATAATCCCTTTATTGGAAGTGGGACCGACGCTTTGAACAAGAACTACGCGTATGGTGTAAGAAATAGTTTTGGGATGGACTTTGATCCTCTCACTGGCAATCTATGGGATACAGAAAACGGTCCTGCTAGTTATGATGAAATAAATTTGGTACGACCAGGTTTTAACAGTGGTTGGCAGACAGTTATGGGTCCTATTTCGATAAGCGGAGATACTGAAGATGACCTAGTTAATTTTCCTGGCTCACATTATGCAGATCCACTTTTCAGCTGGACAGAACCTGTTGCGCCAACTGATATAGAATTTTTCAATTCTTCAAATCTAGGGGAAAGATATACAAATAATATTTTTGTAGGCGACATAGTAAGGGGGAATCTGTACTTCTTTGAAGTAAATGAAACTAGAGATGGAATAACTCTCGATACAACTCAACAACAAGCAGGTTTGTCTGATCTTGTAGTGGATAGTGAAAACGAATTGTCTGCGATTACCTTTGGAAGTGGATTTGGAGGTATAACTGACATTGAGACAGGGCCAGATGGAAATCTGTATGTGCTATCATTTGATGATGGCATAATCTATGAAATTTCATCTAGTACCACGACTCAATAAAGACCAAAAGATTGTTGCATTAAAAGCAACATTGAAGACATCATTCCCATTGTTATTCCAAAAATAACCGCTAGGACCAGTTTGGATTTCATTGGCCACACTAGGACTGCGGCAAATATTTGAACTTAGCGACACTTCCCTATTTTTATTAATGACGGATAGAAATCAATAAAAGGGCTCGGCAATAAAAACAGGACAATTTGGTATTTAATCCAAAACTTGTTCTTATTTGTCTCTTCGTGCTATTATCTATGAATGTATTAATAGGTTTAGGCAATCACAATGAAGACTTTTTCCTCCAGTGGTTTACTCAGACAGATGGAACTGAAAGTCCAGCTATACGTGACAGTTTCTCAGCTATAGGAACAATAAGCTCCTTGGTTATTACTGTTTCAGAATCTGAGTTTAATATAACTAATGCCTTTAAGGTAATCCTAACAGGAGAATGGAACTTAAGTGTTCGAAATGGAACTATGACAAACTTTGAAGTAGACTTTTTGGCTTCACCTGTGGACGGCCGTTCTACACATATCCATCAAATAACAAATTTCAGACCATATGATAATGAAGACCCTATCAGATTGACGGAAGATAAAAGCGTAAGAGTAGATGGGATTTCAGACGTCAAGATAAATGGTATGGTTGTATGGGAGGATGCGGAGATTTCAATTTCCATCTCTAAAGGCAACATTTTTAGTTTGGATCCCGACGATGCGGATACAGAAAATCATTTCGGAGACCAATCTGTGTATGGAATCGTTACTCGTTTGATTTAAGAACTCCTGCTATAATATGGCATAAATTGTGTGTAGACTTGGATATGTAAGATCCACTAATTGGCTCTAACTGGATATCAAATGATCTTAACAACATGGCCCATAGCTTTAAGTTCAGTTTAATTTCAGTACAAGCTCAGTGCATAGAAATCAAGATATGTTTAGAGATTAGCTTAGACAAAACAATAATAGGGCATTTTTATTAAGAGAAGTTATGTTTTCTCTGATTTTTACTTTGTTGTTATTATCGCCTTGTCTATTTATACATCTTAGTTTAGGCTATGTATACGCACAGACTGAAGTAGGTTCAGCCTCTTCAAACAATCACAATACCATTTCATTATACAAAAATACACAGTATAATTTTGATGTGCAGTATCCTTCAAACTGGCAAAAAATAGAATTTACTCAAGGTATTGAGCGAGGCGGACGCAATACGGTTGTTAATTTTCTATCTCCCTCCGAAGGTACAGCTGATAAATTTAGAGAATATTTCATAGTTAAAGTAGATGATTTACGGCCTGAA
>JAICQW010000122.1 GCA_025937665.1 Nitrososphaeraceae archaeon
ATGTAACAGTGATTGTTGTCAAAATTCAAACTAAAATAAAGATAGTGAGGTTCTTCCTAAACATTATTCACCAATATTTTAGAGAAGTATAAAAAATATAACAATATAATATGAAATTCTTATGATTCTATTCTTTTATCATTATAAAATTAATTAATCATGGTTTTAATTTATCATGAAACTATCATAAATATATTTATATAAACTTTTGCTCACTTTGAATTGGTAAGGTAGAGAAATCATCGATTGATCTGCTGTCAGATCAATTCGTCAACTTTTCCTTTATGCCAGTACCAAGTGCTGAATATGACAAAATTAGAATCTCGAAATATTTCTTATTGAAACAGTAATAGCTTATCTCAATCGTTTGCTAAGATCCTAAATATCCATATTTGATCAAGGCTAAAAACCATGGTTGTAGTGACTTTCTGACGGAACATCTAAAAATTATGATTACTACTAAAAGTATCATATTCTACATGAGCCATCATCTGTTAGTATTTTATTGGTTCCCTGCAATCAAAAAGTGCAAATTATGAGCACAGTTTTCTGGTTTATTAATATTCCTTCATGTAGTAACAATGATTCTCTTGATCTTCCTGAATTGGCGATCATTCGATTTAATAAAATAATTCAATATTGGGATCAAACATGCAAAATTCTTTGACCACATGATTTTTTAATTTCCGGATTGAATAAATCAAGATAACATTCGTATTCACAATAGATAAACAAAATAGAATGGAGAAAATAAGCGCTCGAAGTTGCTGAATGTCGTTTTTGATGCACATGTCAATGGAAATTTTGAACAAATTCGCAGAATTTTAGATGTCCAAATGTATTTATCTTGATACGAGTAATCATAAGCGATGAGCAGATTCTTCAGAGCTAAAGAGAAAGAGGATAATTCTAAACCCGAAGTAGCTAAAGGCATGGATCATCTCGATTTCCAAGTACGTGACCTCTATAAGAAAGGCGTAAATTACATGTCAAACGACAAGCTAAGTGATGCAATCCGTAGTTTTGAATTAGCTCTGAGATTAGACCCAAATTATGTGGAAGCTTGGATAAAAAAGGGATATGCCCATTTTCATTTACGAGATTATTCCTTCGCTATCTCTTCTTACGATATGGCATTAAACATTGATCCTGACAATCATGAAGCTTGGAACTTGAAGGGACTTGCGTATTATAAAATGAATAACTATACTAAGGCCATAGAATGTTGTACCAAAGCATTAGACTCTAATCCTAGCGACGGTTTGGTCTGGTATAACTATGCGTGCTATCTCACATTAGATGGCAAAATAGACAATGGAATGGAAGCCCTAAAGAGGGCGATTGAAATTGACATTTCGCATGCAAAAAAAGCCGTACGGGATAAGGATTTTGAAAGTGCCCATGCTGAGGAAGGTTTCATGAGAATTATCGAGGTGGTTGTACTTGAATCATTACGACAGGGGTATGACTACGCGGGAAAAATTGTCTGGGCAACAGGTATGGATAGTCAAGATGTTCAAGAAGCTATTATGAGATTAAGTATGAAAGGGTTGGTGACAATAAAGCAAAAAAAATCAATTACGGGTAAAGAAGAGTACTATGAGCTTTCGAGGGATATATCAGATAAATTGGGAGAGGTCAAAAGGTCTGGATTTCTCAAACCTAAGGAATACTCGGCACCTATTCAGGAGATAAAAGATATTATTGAAATTCTAGATAAATCTATAGAGTCTGTCAAAAATGGTGACCTGAACCAGACTGTAGATTCCTTTGAGCAGCTAACAAACCCATCTAAACATGGAAATACAATGATTGAACAATTTTTTGATCAGCATCGCGACCTGAGACTTTATCAGGCCAGACTAAACGATAAGGGTCAAGAGTATTTGGATTCGCACAAGTCAGAATTGACTACCTTCTTAGAGGGCATTATTGAAAAGGTAAGAAGTGGTCCTTTATCCAGAACAATCTAGAATCAAATAAATTTACATTTTGTTATCTTAATTCAGAAAATCACTTATGAAAACTTGTGTTCGAATTCTAACCTATTTTTGATTTGTTTATTTTTGTTACGATCTCCCTAAACGTATCCATATTAGATTCTAGATAATTTGAAACAAAATACATTATTCCATATTTTTCGCCCATACGGGAAACTAAATTATTTTTTTCCAATACATCCACGTGATGTTGAACAGCCTTATAGTCAAGATCCAAAGCTTCAGCCATGCGATTTATGTTGAGCGGGGTATCTTGCAGCAAATTTATTATCTTAATTCTATTTTCACCTCCCTTTGAACCTGCAAATAGATACCAAAGTAGCCGCCTTGCCGTAGGGTCTGACATTGAATTTACTCACAATACTCTTTTAATTAAAATTTGAATTTATGGCCAGAGATTCCCCCAATTTAAAACTGGGAATACACATAATATTAATACAAGATAGAGCGTTAATTGAACCATGGAAAAAATTTTCACGGAGACAAGTGAAAAAGACATAACGCGAACTATTGCACAAATGTTCAATGAAACATTGATGGAGTATAGCGATTGCGATGTAATAATAATCGGTGCCGGACCCGCAGGATTGATGGCGGGACGAGAATTATGCAAAAACGGTGTTCAAACGCTCATAATTGAGCAGAATAACTACCTCGGTGGAGGATACTGGGTCGGAGGATATATGATGAATCCTGTGACTGTTAGATATCCAGCAAATAAGATTTGGGATGAACTTGGAGTACCTTATAGAAAGATTTCAGATTCATTATTTGCCACTTGGGGACCTCACGCTTGTTCAAAGCTAATTGCATCAGCGTGTGATTCAGGAGTCAGATTCCTCCAGCTGACCAAATTTGATGATCTAGTACTGAGAAATGATAAAGTAAGTGGAGTTGTCGTGAACTGGATGCCTGTCTCTGCATTACCAAGAAATATTACATGTGTGGATCCTGTCGCTCTTGAATCAAAAATAGTAATAGATGCATCAGGTCATGACTCTGTGGCTGTAAAAAGAATGATGGATAGAGGATATGTGAAATGGAAAGGAATGGAACCTATGTCGGTGACTGGAGAAGATGCAGTTGTAGAATATACAGGCGAGGTTTATCCTGGATTAATTGCAGCTGGGATGTCAGCAACTGAGACTCATGGATTACCAAGAATGGGGCCTACGTTTGGTTCGATGCTTTTATCAGGTAGGAAAGCGGCCCAAGTTGCTATCAGTAAATTGAAGAAAATTCCAAATCCAGATATTAAAATCAAGTAGGGTTACAAGTAGACTTTGATATACATATGAAATTATCATATGTACATCTCTACTACTCAACCTTGACGAATTCATTTCTTTCGAAAAAAGTTTCTACTATTTTACAGGAATTCATGCCATTCATTTATGTAGATGTAAGGCCGTTTACACACCATTCCCAGAATAATATGATTGATGATAATTATAGAGACAATTTGATGATTCAGTTGTCACATGATAACGGTGATGATAGTGGTAAGGGCAGCCCTGCCGATTCACATAATACATCCAATAATAGATGCAAAAAAACAGAGATTATCGATGGCTTCTACCTTCAGAGAATCTACTCCAGAATAATAGATGACAATGAATCACATTTGAGCCATTTTCATCTTGTATTTGAAGACAATTTGGTGTGTACCTATGACGAAATTGACAAGAGATATCACGCCAGACCTATAATTTGCGGCTCTCCGAGCATAATATCAATTCCGAGTATTATTGAAGGTCCTGCGAAACCAAAAGGATATTATTTCAAACAAATGTTGAAAGACATACTCTCTATCAGTAGTAAAGAAATAGAAAATGAATTTGCTAGTACTTTTATTAGCTATGACGATCCACGACTTACGCAAGTGGCCACAGGATATGTCATTCAGGCAATCTTTTTTTTTCTTACCAATGGTAACCCTTTCTGTTCACAGTATCCCTGCAGATTATTTAACTCCCACTGGCAAGAAGAATTAATCTATACACAGGTAATAAATCCAGTACTGTGTGAAGAACACCTACAAATATTCGCCGAGGCGGGTAAATGATCCAAGCATAATCTTTTAGTATTCAAGTTATTATTACCAATCCAGTCCTTTTTCAAAACCTAATTGAATAAACACTGTTTATTTCCGAACAAATTATTAATGGTTAAATCTTCCATCCACTTAATCACACATGTCAAAAAATTCAAATCAAGATTCTCATGACCCATTGGATGTAAAGAATCTTTATGATGTTATTATTATTGGATCTGGACCAGCAGGTTATACAGCAGGAGTTTATTCCTCACGTGCAAAGCTCAAGACCCTAATAATTTCTGGTTCGCTTCCAGGTGGACAGCTTATGACTACGAGTGAGGTTGAAAACTACCCAGGTTTTCCCAATGGAATTTTTGGACCCGAACTCATGATGAATATGCGACAACAAGCCGAACGATTTGGAACGACAATAATTGATGATGAAGTGTTAAAAGTAGATTTCAAAAGATACCCATTTATAATATCGACGCATTCTGAAAGTTACGAAGGTAAGGCAGTATTACTTTGTACTGGTGCATCCCCGAGAAAATTGGGGATTTCTGGAGAACAAGATTTTGCTGGAAGAGGTGTTTCATATTGTGCAACTTGTGACGGACCATTTTTCAAAGGGGAGGAGATCGCAGTAATAGGTGGAGGTGATACTGCAATTGAAGAGGCAACTTTCCTTACTAAGTTTGGTAAATCAGTTAAAATAATTCACAGAAGAGACTTTCTCCGAGCTAGCAAAATCCTACAGGAAAAGGCGTTTGAAAACTCAAAAATACAATTCATATGGAATCATGTTGTGACAAAGATAAGTGGGAATAAGAAGATAGAGAGCATAGACATAAAGGATATTTCAACAGGTGAGAGTCAAAATTTAGCAGTAGGAGGACTATTTGTGGCAATAGGACACGAACCAAATACTTCGATTTTCAAAGATCATTTAGAGTTGGATGAAAGGGGCTATGTTGTTCTCAAAGAGAATACACAAACTAGTGTTGAGGGAGTTTTTGCAGCTGGAGACGTTCACGATTATCGTTATAGACAAGCAATAACTGCGGCAGGATTTGGATGTATGGCTGCACTAGATGTAGAAAAGTGGTTAAGTGAAAAAAAATTTCGCAAGTAATTACTGCTTGATATATAGTTCTGGTAACTTACCTAATGCAGAAGCATAATCGCTTTCTGCTAAAACATTTTGTTCTTTGTAAAGACTTTTGAACTTTCTACCGTCGTCGGCAAAAATGCCCACGATAACTCCTTTATCTATTTCCTTTGAAAATTTCAACATTGATGACATTACAGAACCTGAAGATGGACCCACGAACAAGCCTTCCTTATGAAGAAGGTCCTTAACTGCATCAAATGAATCCTGATTTGTCGCCGTCATCCATCGATCCACTACTGTTTCTCTGCGTTTGAAGAGATCTGGCATCGATGATTCTTCAAAGTTTCTCAGGCCCTGCA
>JAICQW010000090.1 GCA_025937665.1 Nitrososphaeraceae archaeon
ACGTAAATGCTCTTATTATGGTAGCCATTTTATCAACAGGTAAAGTCATAGTCATATTCGTTGAACCAACCAAGTCTGCATACATGATTACCAGTGAAAGCTTTGAATTAACATAATTCAAAAGAAAGTGTTGACTATCTTTTAGGGAAGAGTCATATCTATAATTGCCTTTCAGTGCTTTCCACATTCTATCTTGCGTTTGAGACACCAGTGTTTCTGTATCGACTATTTGCGAACCAGGTATTACGTTCGGTAACTTATTTTTAGAATGATCAATCCCCATTATCATGTCGGTAATTGATTTCGTAGTTAAGGTAGTAGATTGGTTATTTCCTTCTTTTACATCATTATTTTCTCCTTCTTGTCTTTGTCTGTGTTGCATCTGTTGCTGATGTGAAAGACTCGGACTCTTGTCTTGTTTCTGTTGCTCTTCATCTGGATATGCCTCTTCATTTAGTTTTTCAACAGGTTCTCCTGTAGGAAGAGGTGCATTTCTGTCAACTTGATATTTGAATATCTCAGGAAAATCCATATCCAAAATTACGTTTCTACCAGCGGCAACTATCTTTGATTTTGATATATCAAATCTGTAATTTGATTCTCCAAAAATAACTATTTTGTCGTTTGTTTCTTTCATTACGTGTCCAACATGGTCTTCATTTTTTGCCCTAACCCCTTTATTAAAGAGTGATTTAGGATATTCTTTTTCATAGGCAGCAAGATCTATTCTATCACGTCCAGTCCATGGATCATGGCGACTACTTGGAAGCGATTCTTGACGACTAACTTTGTACTTTGTCACTATGTCATACATCCTCAGACCTATCAAAACATTAGCGCCAACTTGCTGGACTTCGGATATCGGTATATCATATCTCTCGTCTCCACCACCAAAAACGACAATCCTGTCAGGAGTTTCTCTTACTACATGACCAATATCTGGGGCGTCTAATGCTTTTACTCCTTTATTGAAATATCTTCCGGATGTCACTAATTTACTATAACTTATGATGCTAATATAGGTTAAAATAACCAAAATCGGCTCGTAGGATAACAACATTGTAGCAAAAATTTATCACGTTTCTGATAAAGTCATTGGAAAAATATTACATTTTCGATATTTTGAGTCGTCTTGCAAATATTATTATACACAGGTGTATTCTGATAGGCAGTGAATAAGGCTCTGAACCGAAATAACGATCTGATGGATACTCATTTCCCAGACTTGAGAAGTGATCATCCAAGTCCATTAACGATTAATCCTCTAACCGAACCACTGCCAATTTGGTATGAGTTTTACAAACGCCTGAAATTGTTTCCTTGGTGGATACGCTATAATATTGGTCTTGCACATGAAGCTGTTTTAAGAGACAAAATAATTAACTTGGGTACGACAATGGGGTTGCAAGATAAGTGGCTTCAGAGAATAATAAGACATACGGTATCTCAATTCTCAAAGAAAGGACTTGGGGCAGATTATTACGGTTACCATAATATAGACCACGAATTAGAGGCCGCTTACTTTGTTTTAATGGCAGCCAATGGACAGATTGACAACAATAATGAAGGAGGAGCAGAAGTCGTAGGAGTACAGCATAAGGGCTACAAATTCAGTCAAGAAGATATAAGATACTTATTCGTGGCGGCTCTTTTCCATGACTATGATCCCTTGAAACAATTTGACAAGCCTCACGAAGACGCTGTTGAATGGTTCATAAGAAACGATGAAAAAATATTGCAGTTCATAGAAGATGTAGGAATTAATATTGACGTAGTAATTGCTATAATACACAGAACAGCTTATCCATACAAAGGTAGGATAGCAGAGCATGCAGAAAGGAGGATGGAGGAATTGTTCACACTTGCAGGAATTACGCCAAATGATACTAAAACAAGACAGCATTACAAAGACCTGGGGTGGTTTTTGTCTGTCTCAGAACGCATTGCAGGATATGCGCTAGGAAACTTTGAACATGCTATGATTCTTGCTCGTACTAATGCTCATGCTCTTGGGTGGCATCCCTCTCGAATATACGAGGAATCTGTCAAGTTTTTTAGTATTCTAAAGGAAGAAAGAAGAATGTTTGAACACGTATTGCAAGGTATTCCACATGAATATAGAAAGACCTTCTTTGAAAATATAGCTGCCTTCCAGAATATCTGGGCGAAAGAAATAGACATTAGAGATTCAATTAGAAAAAGCAAAATTACATTGATACCGGTAGTTGAAGAAAATGGAAAAGAAAACAACAGCCACACTTATCCTTTGGTACAGAACACAGCAGATTCCATCCTAGAAATATTCAGAGAATTACATATCCCAGTAGATATTAATAATGAAGCAAGATTTAGAAAGTCTCTTTATTGGAATGACACGATACTAGTCACCCTAAGAGTAAAAGATGTTCATATGCTAGATAAAAAAGAAGAAATCGTGGGTTATGCGAAAGGAGGGGCATTAGAGAATTATCATCTAAGACATGGAACACATGATGAGAAATTTGGAAATAAAAATACTGCCTACATGGAATGGATTGGAATCAAAGTAGGTTTTTGGGGAGAAAATGGAGGCCATATTCTCAGAAGAGAGTTTCTTAGAGAGGCAAAACGTCGAGGCTATTCTTATGTGTCAAGCTATGTTCACAGAAATGTTATAGAGCTCAGAATAAACAGAGGTGAAAATATTGAAATTATACAAAAATATGATCCTGATAAACTTGATTACTATAGATATGATTTGAGTA
The DNA here is from genome assembly GCA_025937665.1 of Nitrososphaeraceae archaeon. Classification (GTDB taxonomy): domain Archaea; phylum Thermoproteota; class Nitrososphaeria; order Nitrososphaerales; family Nitrososphaeraceae; genus TA-21. Next base: position 2,745 of record JAICQW010000090.1, read on the forward strand.
GTCAGAGTTATTTGACGGCTCCAATTACTACAACCCCATCCTTCTCATCCCAAGTATTATCTGATTCAGTAAATTTGAGAAACCGAGAAGAGATAGAGATGGATAGGAAATACCCTATTATTGACTAGCCGGTGAAAAGCTCCTGCTGATCCTATTATAAAAGACATGCCCTTATGACAAATCCGCTGGTTATCTTCTTATTTCAATTTTATGTCATAACAATGCAAGCAAGCCAGAGTGTGGAGAACCTATGACAGAGGACGAAGTTAGATTTTAGACTTTTTCAACTAAACTTTAGAAATATAAATAGTCTGCTAGGAGAAGATCGATTTCGTCAGACTTCGCAAAAAAACTCCTGTTATTTACACATATATATGGCAAGGTAAGCGAGTGCGGATGAGGATCGATTGTCAATGTATAATTAGAGTGATTTATCTTTATATAAAATACTGAACACAGAATTACATGAAAAAAGTTCTCATTGTTCTACCTTCCCATGATCAATTAGGAAATACCGGACAAAAAACTGGGTTCTGGTTAGAAGAATTTACTGATCCCTACTATAAATTCATTGATAGCGGATACGAAGTGACAATTGCTTCCCCAAGGGGTGGAAAACCTCCAGTTGATCCAAAGAGTACTCAGAAAGAGAATCAATCTGAATCTACACAGCGTTTTGAAAGAGATAAATCCGCCCAGGCAAAATTAGAAAATACGTTAGTTTTAGGCCAAGTATCTGCAAATGATTATGACACATTATTTCTGCCAGGTGGTCATGGTCCCATGTGGGATTTATCGTCAGATGAAAATATGAAAAAGATAGTTGAGGACTTTTACTCAGATAAAAAAATAGTTAGTGCTGTATGTCATGGACCTGCAGGATTATTACAGGCAACAGATAGAAATGGAAACTCAATATTGAAGGGTAAAAAAATAACTGGATTTACGAATAATGAAGAATCTGCAGTAGGATTAACCAAAACCGTCCCATTTTCATTGGAGAATCGTATGAAAGAACTGGGCGGAAAGTTTGAAAAAGGTCAGGATTTTAAACCATTTGTTATAAGCGATGGACAGTTAATTACAGGTCAAAATCCTAAATCTGCACTTCCTGCTGCTGAAAAAGTGATAGAAATTTTGGGAAAAGAGTAAATGCTACAGAATAAACAAATTTCGTTATTTTATTTTAATATTGTCTATTGATCGTTTAACTTCATAGTATTTTCGGTTCTTTTTGCATTTCAGGAACATGAACAGCTATTGTGATATGTGTTCAAGTTTAGATTAAGAAAGTGGGATTGTTTTAGAGAAAGGATGACTGTCGGGAAATCAGCCGCCCGCCGTACACCATCTACATGTCAGACCCATAAAGGGAAGGGCGCTTATGAGTCCTATGCCTATAAACATTCCAATGACACACAGATTGAATTTAGAGACTTTGAACATATTCCATTTTGTCTTCTTGTCCAATCTATTACTACTCTTCTCAGCTGCTATGTTAAGATATTTTCATCATTTATGATAGATTAGAAATGATGTGAAGGGAAATCCGTTTATAAATGGTAATTGCACTTTGAATCAAAAGTGACCGCCCCTATTCCAGCTCTACCACCTAGTTCTCCTTCCGTAAACAAATCCGAGATACTATATGGCGTAGAAAATGCTGTAGGAAGAGGGGTATACTTTATGGCAAATGTAAAAGAAAGAATGGACATATTCTTTGACCACAGAGCGCCTTCTATAGTAACTGATATTGCAGAATATAGGAATGGTTATTTTGAAATAAGAAAAAGAGGTGGAAAAATAAGGTGCTTTACTGAAGTTACTGAAGATAATGTACATCATTGCAAAGAGCTAATGAAGTTAGTCGATGAGCTCAGGCATTTAGATGGAGTCAGAGGAGGAATGGCAGTAAGTGAATCAGAGTATATGGCAACTACTGTATTGCAGGAAGCAAAACCATTAACACAGGTTATCTACAGCAACGTCAAAGAAGTTGTGGAACAAGGACAATACATCTTTGACACGCTCTGGAATACAGCAATTCCTGCTGACCAAAAGATAAGGGAAATTGAGGAAGGGATTATACCTCTCTATACTAAAGTTATAAATGAACCCAATACTATAATTGAAGAAATAATTCAAATAAACGAATCCTCTAATGACATGTCTATTTGTGCAACCGCTGGAGGAATGCAATTTACCTATAGTCATTTTTTTGAAGTTACAAACAGGTTATTAGACAGATATAGAAAAGGAAAACATAAAGGTATTAGATACATAAGTAATATTAATAGAGAAAATGTAGATATTGCCAAACTATTTCTTGACTCTGGAATACAACTAAAACACGTAAATAATCTACCACCAGTAAGTTTTGGAGTATCAGATAAACAAATTGGAGCTACTATTGAGAAAATGGAGCTAGGAAAAACAGTTCAAAGTCTTTTAATTAGTAATGAGCCTCTATATGTCAATCACTTTAATTCTATTTTTGAAGAATTATGGAAAAATGGTATTGATGCTAAATCTAGAGTACATGATATTGAACAAGGGGTAGACACTGAGGGTATAGAAATAATTCAAAATCCATATGATATACAAAACCTTGCTTTTGAGCTTGTAAAATCTGCTCAAAAAGAAATAAGGATAATATTTTCTACGTCTAATGCTTTTCACCGTCAAGAATATGTAGGAGCAATGAAATTGTTAAAAGAAGCGATTACACAAAGAGGCGTTAAAGTCAGAATCCTTACACCTAAGGATGACTCTATTCAAGAAAAAGTAGAAAGATTAACAGCACAACAACACATGCATGCACGCTATATTGAACCACCTTCACAAACCAAAGTCTCAATTTTAGTGGTTGATGATAATTCCTTACTTAGCGTAGAGTTAAGGGATGATACAAAAATGACATCTTATGAGGCTATGGGATTGGCAATATTTTCTAACAGCAAGCCCACAGTGTTGTCATATATCTCAATCTTTGAGAGTCTGTGGAAACAAGCAGATTTATACCAACAATTAGAAAACTCAAACAAGGAGCTGGCAGCAGCAAATGAAAAACTAAAAGAAGCAGATAAAATACAAAGAGAGTTCATCAATGTGGCAGCACATGAGCTTCGAACTCCTATCCAGCCTATTCTTGGATTAAGTGAAATGCTACAATTAAAGATAAAAAACAAAGGTGAACGTGAGTTAATCGACGTTATAGCAAGAAATGCAAAAAGACTTCATCGATTAACAGAAGATATACTTGATGTGACAAAGATAGAAAGCCAATCTCTTAATTTAAAGAAAGAGACTCTTGATCTAAATGAAATGGTGATGAGTGTAATTTCTGAATATGGTACACATGCTAAGAAAAACAGTGTAGAAATGAGGCTTGTATCTAAGGGTGATTTTATTATAGAAGGAGATAAAGAAAGATTAGCCCAAGTTCTGTCCAATCTAGTAAGCAATGCGTACAAGTTCACAAAAGAGGGTAAAATAGACATTTTACTACAAAAATTACAAGACGGTAAGGAGGTTATATTATCTGTAAAGGATACGGGCTCTGGTATAGATTCTGATATAATGCCAAGACTCTTTACTAAATTTGCTACTAGGTCAGATGCGGGCACAGGACTTGGGCTCTATATCTCAAAAAATGTTGTTGAGACCCATGGAGGAAAGATATGGGCTGAGAATAACTCCAATGGCAAAGGGGCTACTTTTAGCTTTACCTTACCATTAACTCAAAAATAAGATTTGTCTTTTAACTGAGCCTACTGTATACATTTACTGCCCCTCAAATATTAGGGTTTTAATTTATAGCCGTTAAAAATGTGTAGCTGAACCCACTAACCATCAGGGTTCAAATCCCTTTTAGTCCTAGATTTGTATTCTTGGGACCAATTAGGGCGAATTTAATGTGAAATACCTTGCATCATATCATGAAATTGAGTATCACTCATTGTCTTCTTGTTTGCGGTCCAAGTTTCCACATCTTTACCTGCTGAATACCGAAGATTTGGCCGCTCACTTGTGACTGCCTTCAAACAAATGCAACTAATACATTGGGTTAATGAAAAATCTTGCGCATTTGTTATAATCGAATATAAAAAAGCATGCACTTTGTATACGAATTCAACTTAGTTGTTGCGTCGTTATCTATCCATTTTTCTATCTATGTTTGATTACCAAGTTATAGCATACGTTATTGCTGTTACATTCGTGAACAAACCGATAAGGAAAAAATATAGGGAAATGATACTTGATGGGTCACAAACAGTCCTAGGATATTTTGGTTTTGATAGAACCATCTATGGAG
>JAICQW010000195.1 GCA_025937665.1 Nitrososphaeraceae archaeon
AGCTACATCTTCAGCAGCTACATCTTCAGCAGCTACATCTTCAGCAGCTACATCTTCAGCAGCTACATCTTCAGCAGCTACATCTTCAGCAGCTACATCTTCTGTGGATTGGGATGTGTTATTGAAGCTGTCGGTAATGCTGGTGTTACTGTTTGCCGGCAATATATTGGCAACTTTATTATCGATATCTTTAGTATTTACTACTTCATTGGATTTTTGAGCAGTGTTGTTGGTAATTTCACTCGTTGTCCCCGAGCCAGTAACATTAATTGAATAGGACTTTGATGAAGCATTTTGACCTTGCTCAAAACAAGTTATTTTTGAAGTAAGTTCATTAGGACCTTCTACTATACCATGGTAACTACCAGTATATGTGAAACTCCATTTTGAATAATCTGAATTTCCTTTAGGACCATTAGGAGTAACATTTTGCATTGGTTTAAGATCATTCCAATCTGCAAATACTTGACAGTTAGTTGTATTACTGTCTGAGGACGTACCGTAAATAGTCAAATCTCCAGTTGGTAAATTAGCCGAATCAGCAGGAGTATTTATTATAACTCCTATTCCTGTAGCTGAAGGGAGTTGGGCAAGTACTGGATTCCACAATACATATGCCGCTAAAAAGATCCCAAATAGTAAAAAAATTCCATAGTTCAGATTCATTTTCATATACGTGTAGTAAAGAAAAATAATTAATATGAATTTTCAAGAATTTTTCAATAGGCTAATTAAATAAGAAAGTTACTTAAAACACTCCTTGTTGATTCGATGATAAATTATCTAATCCTTACAATTGAAACTGATTAACGTTGAAATCAGTTGAGATGAGATGATGCTAGCTATAATAAGATTATAGAAAAAATCAAGATCTACGCATCCGTGACTAATTCAAATCCTATTTTTTTGCAAATTTTCCACTATTTGGGCTTCAAAATGCTCAGCATAGTTGATGCTTTTCAGATTTGAGCTGATTTTAACTCAGGATCATGAGATAATTAGATAGATTTTATCTCTATAGTAAACGTTAATAAATAATTTAAACCAGTTATTTCGTGTAGTCCTTACTTGCAAATTTCAGCTCCAAAGTACAATTTTCTAATTTTCGTCTCAATGTTGGCTGCTTTTGTATCAATATCTCTAATTGGTCAAAATATCATGGTATATGGTCAAGGCAGCACAGAATTACCCAGAGTGAATGACACGAATTTGCAAATTCAGGAATACTCTTCGGGATTTAAATTTCCAACGGGAATGAATTTTTTGGGACCTGATGATATTCTTGTCATAGAAAAAAACACAGGCAAGGTAAAGGAAATTAAAAATGGTACTGTTGTTGGAACCGTACTGGATGTGAATGTTGCAAATGTAAGTGAAAGAGGTCTGCTTGGTATTGCAGTTGCGAGTGAACCAAAGTATGTATTCTTATTTTACACTGAAACAGAAAATGCTGATGGAGGGAATGTATTGGGTAATCGACTGTATAGGTATGAATACGATGATGGTAAGTTGGTAAACCCAAAATTACTCTTAGATCTCCCTACGATACCCGGACCATCTCATAATGGCGGAGTATTAAAAATTGGTCCAGATAACAAGAGTGTGTACTTGGTAATTGGTAACTTGAATTATGTGCAAAATTTGACATTTATTACAAAAGCTCAGAACAATAAAGATGGTCCACCACCAGACGGCAGAGGTGGCGTACTCAGAGTTACTTTTGACGGAGGAGTGGTAGAGGATAAAGGGCTACTTGGAGATGAAGATCCATTGAACAAGTATTACGCATACGGTATACGAAATAGTTTTGGTATAGGATTTGATGCAGTGACAGGAAATCTTTGGGAAACTGAAAATGGCCGCAGTACTGATGATGAAATCAATCTTGTATTACCTGGCTTTAATAGTGGATGGAGAGAAGTAATTGGTTTCTCTAACGAGACCGACGAATTTAATGAGGAAAACTTGGAGACCTTTGGAGGAAAGGGCACCTATAGGGATCCAGAGTTTATTTGGAGAGATACTATAGCACCCACGTCGGTTCTGTTCATAGATACTGATAATCTTGGATCAAAGTACAAGGATAACCTATTCGTAGGCAGTGTCAAAAACGGAACCATTTTTAATTTTCCATTAGATGAAACAAGGACACATTTAGTTCTCACAGGTCCATTGGCTGATAAAACAGCAGACCACAATCAAGAAACAGGCAGCGTAACTTTCGGTAGAAATTTTGGAATAATCACAGACCTTCAGATCGGACCTGATGGAAACCTGTATGTATTAAGTAATTACAAACATGATGGTACGGTATTCAAAATATCGGCTAAAAACGGCTAAAAATAACACGAATTAACATATTTCATTTTTTGATTTATAACTAAACAGGGGATCAATGAATATATGGGGGATCCTTATGTCTCTCAAAACAATACAATATACCATCCCGTGAACCAATAAACAACATACCATTTGATATACACGGAGAAGAGTCAATGGCACCCATGGTCGGAAACTTCCATTCCTGTTTGCCCGTAGAAAAATTTAAGCCATAAATAAATGAGTCCAGACCTCCAAAAAACATTAGTTTGTCAAATTCACTTGATGAAGGCGAGGACCAAATTTTCCCGACAGTTTCAAAGTCCCAAATTTTGGAACCAATCAAGTTAAAGCAGTAAATCTTGCAATCAGAAGTTCCAAACATGACCTTGTCTTTTACCAATAGAGGGGATGATAAGACAGGTTTTGATATATTTTTGTTCCATTTTGGAATACCGTCTATATTGTTCAAGCAGTAAATGCCACCTTCATATGTTCCAACAAAAACTGAATCCTCGGACATGCATGGGGACGATGAACGAATCTTGCCATTTAATTTTGATTTCCATCTTAGTGATCCGTCAATATCAACCGAGTAAATGAATCCATCGTCTGACCCAAAGTAAAAATTGTTTTCATAGTATGAGGGAGAGGACCAAATTTGACCTTTTGATTCAAAGTTCCAAATTATTTCCCCTCTTGAATTAAGAAGATACAAGTTATGATCCATCGATCCTATAGCTATGTTTTTTCCTGCGGGACATGGCGATGAAAAAATACCCCCACCCATCTGAATCTTCCAAATCATCCTTCCATCATTTTTATCCAAGGAATATACGAAATTATTTTCAAGAGTATCGCCACTTACCCAAGAATCAAATGTTGCACAGATTATCATTTTGTCCAAGATCAGTAGAGACGAAACAATAGGACTCCCAATGTTTTGATGCCATCTTATTTCTCTTCTCAATATGTCCAAGCAGAATATGCGTCCAGTTAAGGTAGCAACATACAGAAATCCACCCTCGTAGATCGGAGATGAAATAATTGGACCTAACTCGATTGTCCAGTAGAGTAACGGTCTTGTCAGTGGCCTGGTTCTTACTGAACCAGTTCTTCTCGTGTTTCCGCGGAACATGCTCCACGATTCGTTATTTTTGCTTGACATACCCAAATCGCATTTCATTAAAGGTAGGATAAATTGTCCATTATAATAATTAGAAATATGAAAACTTTAGTAATTCATTTTTTGCAACATTTGCCTAGAGGGATACGATATCCATGCGGAC
>JAICQW010000225.1 GCA_025937665.1 Nitrososphaeraceae archaeon
TGTTTGAAGTATGACACATTCCCGTATATGACCACTTGTCAAAAATACTCTATGTGCCTTGGCGATATCCTTGAAAGTAAATTTTTCAAGTACGTGTATTGGAGCTTTCTTGTGAGTTATTCTCACATTCAATAGTTTTAGCTCATCGGTGACTATGGTATTCATGCTTCATTCACCTTTCCCCAATTATTCAACATGTGTAATGCAGTCATTTTTGCTTCGTTAAGCTTGTTTAATCTTAACAAATGTTGGATATTTTTATCTTTTATTAGTGAATATAAAAATTGCTTTCTTTCTCTTACGGTACCAATTTTTCGCTTTGCCTTCTTTCTTGCAAATTCCTGTAAAATAATATTGCTAATGTCTGAATCATTGATACTTCTGTGTACCATCCGTTCTATTTTCATTCTTATTTTTCTAGCCATTATGGGACTCTTACCAGAAGTTGAAATTGCAACTTGTATTAGACCTTCATAATTCACTAGCGACGCATATGAAAAATCACTAATCTTCGGATCATCAGATGCATAAACAAAGGCTCCCATAGTTCTACCCTTCTCCACGAGTCTCCTATTCAAGTCTCTGTCATCAGTCGCAGCCAAAATCAAAAACACATCCTTGAATTGGTCTAGAATTTTGACATCCTTGATTCTACATTTGACCAAGTTAATTTTTCCGTTGTCCATCAATTTTTTGAGCTGATTATTGAGTCTGCTTGTTATTACCGTTATTTCACAATCTTGATCCAAAAGTCCATTTATCTTACGTAGGCCTTCGGTACCGCCACCTACGACGATCGCCTTCTTGTTATTTACATTAAGATCAACTATCAATTAGGATCTCCTGGGGATCTATGCATTTGATAGACATGTCTTTATTTAATCATTCCATGGAGATATTGTGGTCAAATATTCCATGTTCTTGCCTCTAATTGATTTTTTAGCTTCACAACGACTATCATATAGTATATATACAATAACGACGTTATAATTTTTGATGACTTCAGATCTGAATATGGACTATAGCAAGTATGACTTTAAAGATTCTACCGAGCTTTACGTATATTTGAGTAAGAAGGGGCTCTCCAGGGGAACCGTTGAAGAGATTAGCAAACTTAAGGACGAACCAGATTGGATGCGCGATTTTAGATTACGATCATTTGAAGTTTTTCTAAGCAAACCTATGCCAAATTGGGGTGGCGATTTATCGCATATTGATTTTCAGAATATCTATTATTATGCGAAAGCATCTGAAAAACAAGGCAAGACTTGGGAAGAAGTTCCAGAATCCGTGAGGAATACTTTTGAAAAATTAGGGATTCCTGAAGCAGAAAGAAAATTCCTTGCTGGAGTCGGGGCACAATATGAGTCAGAGGTCGTATATCATAATCTCCGAGAAGATTTAGAAAAACAAGGAGTGATATTTACTGATACTGATTCTGCCGTAAAAAAATATCCTGATATTTTGAAGAAACATTTTGGTAAGGTTATTCCCCCCGAGGATAACAAATTTGCGGCCTTAAACAGTGCTGTATGGTCTGGAGGATCGTTCATCTACGTTCCGCGAAATGTAAAGGTAGATCTTCCACTTCAGGCATATTTCAGAATCAATGCGGAAAACATTGGTCAGTTTGAAAGAACCCTTATCATCGCAGATGAAGGTGCAGAAGTGCATTACATTGAAGGATGTACCGCACCTGTATATACAACTGAATCTCTTCATTCTGCAGTGGTAGAGTTAATCGCAAAGAGAGGTGCAAAAATAAGATATACCACAATTCAAAATTGGAGTAAAGACGTCTATAATCTAGTCACGAAAAGAGCATATGCATACGAGAATGCAACGGTTGAGTGGATAGATGGCAATCTTGGAAGTAAATTAACCATGAAATATCCGGGTGTTTACATGCTTGGTAAAAGAGCACATGCCGAAGTAATTTCAATTGCTTTTGCAGGCAGTGGTCAGCATCAAGATGCTGGAGCAAAAGCAGTACATCTTGCTCCCGATACCACATCTAGAATTACAAGTAAGTCTGTAAGTAAAGATGCGGGGCGTACAACTTATCGAGGACTATTACATGTTGCGAAAGGTGCAACAGGTGTTAAATCTAATGTCCGATGTGATGCTTTACTCCTTGATAAGAACTCTCGAACAGACACTTATCCATATGTAGAAGTAAATGAAGATGATGCTACAATATCTCACGAAGCAACAGTAGGAAAGATAGGTGAGGATCAGATTTTCTATCTTATGAGCAGGGGATTTTCAGAATCAGATGCTCTCTCGTTGATTGTTGGTGGTTTCATGGAACCGTTTACAAAAGAGCTACCAATGGAATATGCAGTTGAGCTTAACCGACTGCTAAAGATGGAGATGGAAGGCTCAGTCGGATAGACGAGTCCATCAAAACTCTCCTCCTCATTTTGGATGTACATGCCCGTGTTTTTGAATTGAGAACAGCATATTAATGAGTTGAGCTAGAAACCTTTTTCCTTTTTTATCAAACTGAAATCCTTATAAGCCGCCTTTAAGTGATTTCTTTCTGAATCATAGAGGTTTTATGGAGAACTCTAAATGGATTTTACATATTTAATCATGCAATTTCTGTTTACCCCACACTATGTTGAGAATCCACCTTTGCCATTCTCATTTGGCTCAATGATTATTGCAGCTCTTATTGCTATTTCCATGAATGTGGCATTCGCATTTCTTAGAAAGAAAACTACTGATATCGAAAAAATGAGTAAAATAATGAAAGAATCAGTTGAATTTAGAAAACAGATGATGGCCGCTGTCAAAAAGCAAGACAAAGAGTTGATTGCCGAACTCAAGAAGAAGCAAGCTTATGTAAATAAAATGAATATGGAAATCCAACAACAGCAAATGAAA
>JAICQW010000179.1 GCA_025937665.1 Nitrososphaeraceae archaeon
AATGACAGTAATCAAACGGAAAGCAACAATTAAAAATAATGTTTACTACATTTTAGCATGATTCAATACAAAAATAGGAATACAAGAATTCCAGAATTTCCTATTTTACTCCTCATTATTGCTACGTTGTTAATAATTCCATCAACTCAACTAATCCCTGCACTGAAGGTTTATGCATATGATCATAACCAGATTGATAAGGTATTATCTGAAGGTGGACAGATATGCCCACTAGAAACTGAATGTGATAAAAAGAAGGAAAATCAGACAGATGCTCACAATATGACTCTGAACGTTCCAGGTGCGGGAATATCAAACAATGAACAGGATTCTATAGGTAACACGACAATAAATAATTCAAACAGTTCCCAAAATGAAACCAGTATTTCTAACGATAGCTCTCTTGCTGGCCAAACCAAGAATTCAAATGAAGAAATGTTAGATATTGAGACTGATAAACAGACATACAATGCAGGAGAAATGGTGAGTATCTTGATAACGAATAAAGGATCAGGAGAATTGACATTTCCAAATTCTGCATTGGGACTCACAATAAAAAACTTGGCGTCAAATGAATTATATCCAATTCTATCATCACAGGTAATTACAATTCTTGGGCCAGGTGATTCGAAATCTCTCAGATGGGATCAAATAGGAGTAAATGGAAATCAGGCACCGGCTGGAAATTATTCGGCTTCAGTTGATTCAGATATTGGTACGGCTCAAACAACTTTTTCAATTAGATAATAGTACTTTTTATCTTAACAAATATTTGTAAATTCTGCGATTTATATGAACTGAAAATAATATTATTTTGCAAATTTAAAGATGTCAAACATGTCGCATTCATTCATGGGCCCGGAGGGCTTCGATCCCTCGATCTGTGGTTCCGAAGACCACCGCGATATCCTGGCTACGCTACGGACCCCTTCTGTCTAACTTTAAAATTAAATTCAAGGTTCTATATCAATTGAGCTAATTGCTATCTGATTCTGATTGAAATGAGCAATTCAATTAATGACAATCAATTTATTATCTCAAATATTTCTCAGTAGTTGTAATTAATTGAAGGTATCTGACAGAATATCCAATGTAGAATATGCCATCAGAGACATAACAGTACATGCAAAACAATATGAAAAAACTGGTAAAAAAATAATCTACCTGAATATTGGTGATCCGGTAAAATATGATTTTCCAACTCCTGATCACATAAAAAAGGCGTTAATAGACGCAGTTTTAGGCAACTTCAATTATTATGCTGATTCAGAAGGTATCTTAGAATTAAGGGAAGCAATAGTAAAGAAGGAATCGCAAAAGGGCTTACCCATAACTGTTGACGATGTTCTTGTAACAAATGGTATTTCTGAAGGACTAGATATGATAGCTGCCTCGATAGTAGAACCTAACACCGAGATCTTGATGCCAGGACCATATTACCCTCCTTATTCCTCATACGTAAAATTTTACGGAGGTAAACCAATTGAATTTAAACTAACAGAAGATGGAGCACCTGATCTTGATGATATCAAATCAAAGATTACTCCAAAGACCAGGGCTATTTGCATAATAAATCCAAATAATCCAACAGGTGAGGTGTTTAGCAGCAAGAGCCTTAAACAGTTAATTGACATTGCTGTCGAGCATGATATGTACATTATTTGCGATGAAATCTATGATAAACTAGTATTTGATAAGGAGTTTACTGGTATTGGTAAAGTGGCAAAAGACGCACCGGTAATATTACTGAATGGCTTTTCAAAAGTTTATCTCATGACAGGTTGGCGCTGCGGATATATCTGCATGAATAGTGATTGTCAAAAATTAGAAAATATCAGAAAAAATATTCCAAAACTGGCTAGAGTCCGTATTGCTACGAATCTTCCAGTACAAAAGGCGGCAGTAGCGGCCCTGCAAGGACCACAGGACTATATTGCTGAAACTGTATCTAAATTAAGAAAAAGAAGAGATTTAGTAGTAAAGCGGCTTAACGAAATAGATGGAATTTCATGTAAATTGCCAAATGGGGCGTTTTACACATTCCCAAAAATTCTGGATAGTCGTTGGAAGGATGACAAAGACTTTGTCCTAAAACTATTGAACAAAACTGGTATCCTTACAGTACATGGTTCTGGTTTTGGAGAATCGGGAAGAGGACACTTTAGAATAGTTTATCTTCCAAATGAACAAGTGCTTGGAGACGCCATGGACAAGCTCAGTGATTTTGTCAAAACTGAAAATTGAAATAAGCGCTTTTTTCATTCAAACACAAGGCTAAACTACAATTTTTAAGCATTTTGCACTGTGAGCAATATGAGTACCTTGTATTACCTAATACTATTTCTGAATTTACCCCAATATAGTAATATTCCGCCACCAATCAACATTGCTATCACAAATTTTTCATTGGTAACAGAATTGTTCGTATAATTATCGAGATAGAAACCAACTGACAAATGTGTTGTATAGAGATAAAAGTTCCTTAATGCAATAACTGCCGCCATTACAATAACAACCAGTCCCATACCGGACATCCAATTTTTGCCATGCTTGTCACTAACATTTCCTTCTTGAAAAGGATTCAAGTAAGCCTGATTCCAGGATGCTTCATCTTGTTCTTTTTGGACGCATTCAGTAACATGGGAGTTAATGCCTCCGCTTGATAACTGATGGACAATGAACCAAGGTAAAGTGGCCTGAGACCCTTTATTTCACCTATCAATTGATTTAGTTTCGTTACCGCGTCCTGATCATCACCGCAAACAAACGTGTCTGAATCAAGGCCTTCATTGATATTCTTCAATTTCACTTCAGATATTGTATGGAATGCAGAAACAACTTTCTTACCTGGTAAGTTTTCTGCCAAAAGATGGGCTGCAGATTTCATACTTTTTTCAAATGGGATATACGTAAAGCCCATATCATTTCTTTCCATAGGAACAATTGGAGAGACTATTATGCAATCATTTCCTATATTATTTGAAATTGAATCACAAGTTAATTTAATCGATTCATAGGGGATTGAAAGTATCAAGATATCTGAATCAGTTGCAGAAGAAACATAATCAGCGCCTTTGATAGTTCCTTTTAGGGTATTCCCATAAGATGATAATGCCGTATTCATATATTGTTCTGCTGATTTTTTTGCTTTTTCAGCATCACGAGATCCTATGGTTATGTCATGATTTACAACCCATCTGAGAGCAAATCCTTCTCCCATTCCACCCGTGCCACCAATAATTGAAATCTTCATAAATTATCTGTCATAAAGTGTTGGAACGTCCTAATTAAGGTTATAATCTGAATTTCAGATTGAATAAATTTATTGTAATCAAGTAAATTAGTTGATGTTAACAACGGGCGATGAATATTCTTGTGGAGGAATCTCAAAACATACACGGAAAACAAATTTAAGACTTGATCTGTAATTTTCCATTGTTTTGCCGCTTATAGCTTTTGTACGTCATGGAGAAGCAGACAATAATGTAAAAAGATTGCTTGTGGGACGACACATAGAATCACATCTTACGGATCGTGGAATACAGCAGGCAAAAGATACGGGCCAGCATTTGAAAAAACTGAAAATTGAAAGAGTGTATGTAAGTCCAGTAACGAGAGCCGTTGAAACTGCCAAAATAATCTGTGAAATAAATGATTTGCAATACCAAACAGATGAGAGATTGTACGAAATTGAATTGGGTGACTTGGTGGGTATGAATTATGACGACGTTATCGAAAAACACGGTAATCTTTTTTTGAAATTCTACACCGGAGATGATCCAATTCTTGACAGCTATGGCATTGAAAGCTTTTCAGCAGTCAAAAAAAGAGTAAAGAATTTGCTTGATGAGTCTATACAAAATTATCCTGACAAGAATCTGTTATTTGTTACGCATTTAGACCCAATTAAAGCAGCAGTATCCATAATGTTAGGCCTCCCTCCAGAAAGTCTGTATGGATGGC
>JAICQW010000053.1 GCA_025937665.1 Nitrososphaeraceae archaeon
AGTGGAACAGCCGGCACTGATGATTTTTCGCAGTGGAAGTTTGTATTACGCACCAATTATACTCAAATTATTGACGGTGAAAACAAGATAACTGCAAAACTGCTATGTTCAAATGCACCTACCCGATGGTATAGTGTATTTGTCGTTGGAGTTCCTAATATTAGTAACCAAGAAATATCATCTACTGTTCAATCTGAACCACCGCAAGACTTAGCTCCCGTTCAATCTGAACCACAGCAAGACTTATCCACTGCACCCGCTGTGAATGTATCAGATATTGTAGACACAGGTAATAACAATAACATAATGCTTGTATCAGTTTTTTCACAGAAAAATCCTGTTGCCAGAGGTGACACACAGAATACTACAATAACTGTAACAGATTCAAATTCAAGGCCAATTCCAAATGCCGATATCGATGGAAAATTGGTATATCCCGGAGATAACTTTGAGAAAACATTTAATGGACAAACGGATCTCCAGGGCAAATTTGTATATTCCTGGACTATCGGGGAGAATGGAGATGTGGGACCGCTATCTATCGAGATAGATGTATCAAGTCAAGGCCGTACTGACTCTTCAGTAACAAGTTCTTTTGATGTTGTGGATTCCTCATCAACATCTGGAATCAATAGCGTTTCAGATGAAACCGCAGTTGATGGAAAATCTGAATTTGATTTTGTAATTGCTGGTGACTATGGCTGTGATTCAAAGACCCGACAAACTATAGATGGGATGGAAGACGAGGATCCTGATTTGGTCTTTGCTCTAGGAGATTTGTCAGAAGTAAAAGATTCTGACTGCTTTTTCGATATTATTTCGAATTTAGATGATGAGGGCAGGTTTAAAGTTTCTCTTGGTGACGATGATACCGGGTCAACAAGATACGGCGATTACATTAGACATTTTGATCTAGAAAATCCATTTTATTCATTTGACTATCAAAATGTTCATTTTCTGGCAATGTCAACAGGAAAAGGTTCCGTTATTCCATATGTAAATGGATCTGAACAATACCAATTCATCCAAGATGACCTGAATAAAACAGCAAATAATCCAAACATTGATTGGATAATAGTATACGGGTATAGGCCCTTTTACACATCACCCACTCTCCATCCTGCAAATGAAATTTTGAGAGAAACATATCCTCCTTTATTTGAAAAGTATGGAGTTGATATGGTAATAACTTCACATAATCATAATTATCAAAGATCGTATCCATTGATATACAATATTGATAGCTCCCGCCACCCAATAGTTAAGGATGTAAATGCCAGTCAATACAACTCGCCTGGTGTTCCCATTTATTTTGTAGTAGGGACCGCGGGAAATAATCTATATGATTTTAGAGGGCAGGCTCCATATATGGCATCTCAGTTACAAGAAAGCGGATTCTTACATGTTAACATAACCAAGACAGATCGAGACGTGCTTGCAGGAGGGTTTCTCAATACTGAAACGGGAAACTACGATGATCAATTCATGATTATCAAATCAGAGTTTGAATAGATGATAATCACTGAGAAACTTTTCTTTCTCAATAAAATTGGCCTCTACAATATTTCTAATTGTTGGATATAAGACCGTTACAGCTAAATTATCTCACATTCCTTTCTTGTTTCATAACTCACTGCAGTGCAAGTTAGCTACCTCATTCCCGCTAGAATGAAATTGATACCATAGTAAAAAAGGGGAAGCGTTAACAGTATAATTATGAACTTGTGATAGTGAGATCCAATTATCTTAATACCCCTTGACGCAAAATATGAAGACACTCCTAACCACGCATAATCCATCCATATATGTACAAAAAAAAGAAAAACTAACCCCAGCGGATATCCAAGCAATTGCAGGGTATCAGAAATTAATTTAACACCAACTGAAATCCACCAGAGAAAGAAAAAAGGGTTAACTCCAGTGAATAAAATTCCAGCAAGAATTGGATTTTCAATGAGGGATGGCTTGTCAGTGGCAGTAAGATTATTCTTTTTGCTTAGAGTTCTTACCACATAGAAGATCCCAAATACAATTAGACTTACTCCTCCAATGATACTAATTACCTCAAACATGTTGAAAATGGTACTTGAAGAAGTAATTACTATTAATGGTAAAGAATACAGGATTATTACAGGAAGCTCAACAATTGTATGTCCAATTGCAATTTTTATCCCGGACCAAAATCCACCGTATTTACTGAGAGCTAAATTTGCAAAGAAAAGTGGACCTGGAGTAAGGACCCCAGATGCTGATACAAGTATGATTTGTAATCCCATATCAAGTAATATCATAGTAAAACCAGTCTTTCACCATTGCATTACTTTTTTGTATCTGAAGAAGCTACCTGTGGGTCCGTTCGCATCAACTAATGCAAAATGTACTATATCTTTGGCGGTCATTTGTGGATTTGTAGGAGCCATCTTACCCCCCATCTCGGTCCTGACCCAGCCAGGACATACTGCATTAACTTTAATATTCAAATCTCTTAATTCATCGGCCATAATCAATGTAAGGGCATTGAGCGATGCCTTTGAAATTCGATAAGCAGCATGGTAACCTGCCATTTCATTCATTGCCACATATCCTGAAGAAATGTTTACTATTCTGCCGTATCCATTTTGGATCATTATTGGAACAAATGCCCTACACATGTGAAAAGCTCCATAAAAATTAGCGGCCAATGTTTCCTGTACTATTTTCTCATTTACCTCAAAAACGCTTACACCATCATCCAAATGGATTCCAGCATTGTTAATCAGGATATCAAGCCTTTCATATTTCTTTAATATCCACCCCTTAAGACTTGATATGTCACTAATGTCCGTCACATCCAGTTTGTGATATGAGATATTGTCATGGGCATGTAATGAAGCTTTTGCCTTCTTCCCTTCTTCTTCATTCCTACTTGTGAGAACGACGCGACAACCAGAAATAGAAAGTTCCTTACATACCTCATATCCAATCCCACGATTTCCACCAGTTACTATTGAGACATGACTAATTTGTTCCAATTGTTGAGTTATTTGCATAATGTATTCATAGTTCTTATCAATTTTGTTATGCGATATTGATTCGAACAATTTTTGATTCTAATATATTTTAATAATTTTCTATTGATTGATATCTGCTGATAGAATTTATTTTCAATTTGCAACCTACATTTAAAATATGATGATAAACCCATTAATATAATGAAGAGCGATTAAACCAAGATATGTTGATGGATTTGTATTGGCTGTTCCTAAGAACAAGATTAATGAATATCTTCGATTAGCAAGAATGTGCGGCAAGATATGGCTTGAGCATGGGGCTCTGGAAAATCGGGAATGTGTAGGTGAAGATCTTAAGATAAGCATGGGAGTTCCATTTCCGAAAATGATCAAAATCAAACCCAAAGAGACTATTATTTTCTCATGGATTACTTACAAATCGCGAGCTCATAGAGATGGGGTTAATTCAAGAGTGATGAAGGATTCGCGGATGAAAAATATGGATCCAAAATCCATGCCCTTCGATCCTAAGCGTATGGTCTATGGTGGTTTCAAAATCGTAGTGAACGCACCATAACTTTTGCATTTGTACCTTAACACTCTACTAACATGAAATGGGCATAGTACTAAGGCATCACAGAAAATGAGAATAATGGGATATTCCTGCAAGTAATTTATGCACCAAACATCTTTTGGGAGAACATCGTGAATTACATGCCATATGGAACATATTGACACAGAACAAATCCGGTTACTCTAGACATCCTGAAACTCTCCGGTTGAAACGGAAGCTGGCAGCATTATATCTAAGGCATGAGGAGCTGGCTAAAGAAATGTTTAGTAGGAATTACCATCACAAATCTGAACTAGATAGAAAGTATGCAATTGGTTTTTCGCGTCAGAATCAATTTGTAAATACATATGATCAGCAGATAAAGATTTTGAAAAATAAAGGATGTAAATGTAAATTGTGAGTCGCCTTTAATTCACAAAATAATTTGTCCACCGTAGTTTAGAAAAAATGATTTGTGATGTAGATTATTAGACTAGATCTTGCCTAATTCATCTTCATCACTATATGCTCTTTCGGCGTGTTCTTCGATATCCAAACCAGATTCTTCCACCTTTGGGGAAACTCGTACACCAATCAATACATCAATGACCTTCATTATAGCATACGTCCCGCCGAATCCAAGGACAGCAGCAACTCCAACCCCTGTTGCCTGTATCAATAGCTGATCTGCATTACCATATAAAAGACCATTAACTCCAGTGGGATTAATTGCGGTGGAGGCAAATATTCCTATAGATATCGCACCT
This sequence comes from Nitrososphaeraceae archaeon, assembly GCA_025937665.1. Classification (GTDB taxonomy): domain Archaea; phylum Thermoproteota; class Nitrososphaeria; order Nitrososphaerales; family Nitrososphaeraceae; genus TA-21. The sequence goes on from JAICQW010000053.1 coordinate 4,311, forward strand.
ATTATACCTGCGATCCCGTGGACCGAACTAACATCAAGAGCGTCATCTATCTTGAGTCTGTCTTTGAGGAAAAGAACTCCAAGATAAGATGCTATACCTATTGCTATACCAATTGCAAATGCGTGCTCAACGCTAACATAACCAGAAGCTGGAGTTATTCCTGCCAATCCAGCTATTGCACCATTAATTGCTGCAATTACACTAGGTTTACCGGTTCTCATCCACGAGAGCCCTACCCATATTAAAGCAGATACGGCCGATGCCATGTGAGTATTAATTACAGTATTGCCGGCTACGCCTCCTGATGCAAGAGCACTGCCTGCATTGAAACCAAACCAGCCAAGCCAAAGGAGAGATGACCCAAGGACTGCAAGCGGTATACTATGTGGAACCATTATTGAGGGTCCAAAATCCTTTCTTCTACCTAGAACTAAAGCTGCAGCAAGAGCACCCATTCCTGCACTGGTGTGGATAACTATTCCTCCGGCAAAGTCCTTTACCCCCAGATTATTAAGCCAGCCTCCAACTCCCCAAATCCAATGCACCAAAGGATAGTAAATAAGCAAGCTCCATGCGGCGATAAACAAGACAAAAGCACTGAATTTCATTCTCTCTGCAATTGCTCCTGTCAGTAGTAATGGAGTAATTACGGCAAACATCATTTCGAACTTTACAAACAATACACCTGGTATACTTGGAGCATATTGTGTTAAGGCAGCATCCCATGGAATGCCTTTAAGAAAAGTCCAATCCAAATTTCCAGCAAGTCCTGATGTATCGGGACCAAAGGATAGACTGAAACCAAAGATGAACCACATTACGCTTAGAAGGGCCATCCCAAAAAATATCTGCATAAAAATTGAAACCGTATTCTTCTTTCTGAGTAGACCAGCTTCAAATAATCCTAATGAAGGTATCATTAACAAAACAAGACTAGAAGCTATTAGCATCCAAGCTGTATCCCCGGTGTCTATAGCCAAGTCGTATTGATTCAATCAAATATGTATAAAAAAGTTACTTCTCATTCTGCAGATAATTATTTTAATAGCGACCCATTAAGGAAATTGATTGATAAGAATAGAAGTAATTATGGCTGAAAATGACATCGTAAAAGTAAGTGAGGGACTTAAGAGCACTGGAGTCGGTGGTTTAACTGTTTTTAAGGTCAAAGGAAGAGGAAAAACTATCCCTGCAGGCATTCATGCGTCAAAAGGCACAAAGATTTTCACACCTGAATTTGGTGATAAATACGTTGTAGTAGCTGTCTTACCCGATGAAAAAATGGATGAAGCTATTAAAATAGTTAGAGAGAATTCTAAAATAGGCAAGATCTTTATCACCCCTGTAACTCATGCAATAGATCTTGCAACAGGAGTTACGGGTGAACAAGCCATATGACGGAATGAACAATATATTCAAGAGAAAATAAAATCATCATCCTTAATCCTCACTATATATTTTTTCAACCTTTGAATTCTGTTCCCAAATAGAACTGATTTTTTACGTTTCATTGCGACATTCAGCATGGCTGACACCATCGGAGTTAGAAACTATGTCCATCAAGCGACTTTTCTGAATCTTGTCCAATAGCAAGGAAACATCCTTGTCTTCGTCCTGTGTTATATATTTATTCGGTTGAATACCGATACTACCAGCGACAGATTTTGATAATGGGATTACATCTGATATACTTAGATTTCCAACTATACTTTGGAGATCAGTTTTAGTAATGTTTGCGGTAACAACACTTCCATTGATATTTGGAAAATATATGACTTTTTGATTTGATGTCACAACAAGATTATACTCATCTATGAAATTTTTTGTTTCAGAATCCTTTCCATTGAAAATTATTGGTATGATTGCATTCTGAGATTCTATTTTACTTACCTGAAGTAACATTTTTGTTATTTTCATTTCTGCAGTTAAACTCGTAATTTTTTCATGAGCCGCACCTACCAACTCATAACACTTGCCGTCAATACTTACGTTTTCATGTTTTTCTGGATAAAAGGAAAATACGATAAAAAAACTGATTAACCCTCCTATAACAAGGATCGCTATAAGCGGAATAGCGATTAAACCGTAATTTACCATGATAGATCATTTTCCTCTTATTTTATAATAGTTTACCCAACATAAACAATGTAATGTAATTGTGAAAATTAGTTATAATTGACATAGTATTGAAAGCGTCTCTCCACTTCTTTGTTGTTTCCCCTTCTGATGAGTAAGATTTGTGTATTCAAGAGTTTCTTTACGTAGTCTATACATGATGCTGCCTGTTCTCCGGTTGGCAATTGTAATGACAATATTGATTCAAATTGCTTCATAAATTCTACTACTTTTTCTCTATACTCCTCCGTCGAAGGTTTCTTGTTATTTGTAACTTTAAACCACGTTGTGGTACACGGAGCAGCATAGTTTTTTGCAAGTTCTTCTACTACACGTTCTATTTCAAAGAAGTCCATTTTCATATCTTTATTTAGGTAAAAATGTGTTATATTTACTACGGAAGAAAATATCATGCAGGTTTGCCGATTAGGCAATTCTCTAATAAATACGCCTCAGAAAATCAGATTAGTTTTTTAAAGAATTTCCTATTTGGCAATACATAATAATGATGATAAATTTATTTGTATAATGGTAGATGAAATTGACCGATTCTTGTTATCTCAACTTGGGAAAAATTCACGTACATCTTCATACGAAATGGCAAGATACCTACAAGAAATGGGTTACAAAATCACCGATAGAACCGTTCGACATAGACTGAAGAGATTGGAAAAATCTAACATAATTTTAGCATATTCTCTGCTCCTTAACCCTGCTTTACTATCGGAAAAGATCAATCGTACAATTCTACTAAAATTCAAATTTCGGGCAGATACGTCTGTAATGATATCCCGATTAGAGAAATACTGTGGCGAATCATATTTTTGCGTCTATTCAGCAAGAATGACAGGTGATTTTGATTGGATATGCCACTTCGTTTTTGATTCCATAGAACAATATGAATTTGAAAGTTCCAATTTCTTAAACCGGTTTATCGATCTTATTGACGATTTCCGCTCTTACGAATCCAATATGGTTAAGGTTACACCTTATACTTTGTTTGATGATCATGAAATAAGAGATCAAAAATGGCGTGCTTACAGGGTTCTCAATTCCTTGAAAAAATATCACAATCTAAACGAAAAGTTCCAATTTATTGTTGAGAGTTTAATAAAACATTTTGGAGCGAAGTTCGCCCGAATATGGTTACTGGATAGAGAACGTAAAAATCTTATTTTAAAGTTTAGTGCTGGAAAGTACAAAAACATAAATGGTGAGTTTTCAAAGGTTCCGGCTGACTCGAACAAGATAGGGAATATTGTATTGACTCGAAAGCCAACAGTAACTAACGATGTTGTCAATGACAAGAGAATCAAACATCCCGAATGGGCCAAAAAGGAAAAACTTCAATCATTTGCTGGTTATCCAATTACTCACGGAAATAATGTAATTGGGGTTCTGGCAATGTTTAGCACACGAAGAATGCAGGCAGCAGACTTTGAAGTATTAGGAGTCTTCTCAGATCAGATCTCAAAGGAACTTGAAGGATTGTTTACTGCGGTTGACTTCCTGATACCTGGCGGGACGAAACAATAAATCAACTACTCATCTAGTTCATCAATAGTCCTATCTGGTTGATTATGGTGAAATTGACTGTGGTAAAGATGTTTCTATATCGTTAGAGACTACTAAGTAGTAACAGACGAATCAGGTAACATTTTTCTACCCGCAATGCCTACTGCAATCATTTGAATTCCTGTTATCAGTAGCCCAATTGCTATAATAATTCCAATAAACACTGCTCCGAACAGAGGGGACACGAGAACAACAGCTCCTATTATTATTGACAATATTCCTACACCAATTAGGAAAAACTTTGCCCAACCAGAATGTTTTCCAGATATACCTTCCACAATTCGTGCACATCCATTGAAGATAAGTCCAATCCCCACAAAGACCGTTACTACCAGTGCTGTTGCTTCCGGGAATGAAATAGCGAGACCAGCAAATATTAGTACGAGTATGCCAAACCCTATTGTAGCCCATCTTCCCTTTACAGGAAGAAAGATACCGGTAATGATTTTCTCAATACCTACAATGAACAAAATTATTGCCAATATTACTATTACAGCAAGAAAGGTAACAGCTGGGAATGCTAGTGCATAGATTGCTAGTATGACCGTAATAATTCCAAGACCAATTTGTACGCCTCGAAGCCATCCTGGAGATTTCTCCATTGATGATTTCATTATTACAAATTGGGGTCCTAAACTATTTAAAGTCTTGCAAAACACAGCATAAATAATGAAAATTTTTCAATTTTTTATTTTAAAGTTATCTAGATTCTTAATACCTGAATTTTTCTAACAAAATATCAATATTGTCAGGATCGGATTAAACTAGGTTCGATTTGCCTGCATGAAAACCATTTAAAATCTACGTCTCCCCGATACCACTTGTAAACCATACGCGGTGCTCCCCAGGCCCCTACTTCATAATCTTCGCCTTCGCATATGGCCTTTGGTCCCCATTTATAGGACCTACTGTCTACGACTTCATTCACTTTTATCCACGTTTTACCATCTCCATTAAAATTCATCCATTGCTCCAATTTCACTTTTGGATTGTTCATATTATGAGATAGAATTATGTGAATATACTTGATCCCAAACCACCCATGACCTGCTAATACAGTACGCGGAACTATGGGTTTAACCCCAGCAGGGTCATTATGATATTTATTTGGACTTTGTTTGGTAAATTTAACTTTGGATCTTAGCTTGGTAGAATTGCAATCTGTTTCGCAATCGTAGTTGAATTCCTCACAGCAAAGATGATCTGCTTCATCATGATGATTACATGGTCCCCTGAGATAAATTCCATCATGTTCTGTCGGTTTGTGTACATTGAAAAATCCAGTCAACTCAACGTGGTCAAGGTCGCTCTTATCATAAGTGTATCCTCGTGCCATCGAGTCTTTAAAACTCATATTGCAACCTCCTATCGCATCCTCATAATCAGGATCAACGTTCAAGTTAAATTTGACTCTCTTATTGTCGTCAGCAGTCCAAGATCCGTCTTCATTCTTTATTAATTTGTCATAGGTAGAGCCACCACCTCTTTCAAAATGCGAATCGAATGGTTCATCATGATTCATGTACCAGACAAATCCCTTTTGTTTAGTAGGATACAAAAAAGCCACTCCGTCAGGTCCAACCTTATCAACTCTTTTGATTATTACAGGCTTACTAGCTAAAGGAACACTAGAACCGAAAGTCTTACCAAACGGTACTAGGGGAAGTAACATAAATGCCGTTCCGACTGTTCCTACCATTTTTAAAAAGTCAAAACGAGACACTGAGCCCAACCTTAGCATTTCGTTTATACTTGATCCTTAGAATATATAAAACGTAATGATGGAAAACTCTTGATTCAAGTTATTTATTCAGAGACATTTATTCGGTATCCAAATTTTTGGTTCGTATAAATTCTCTTAAATTCGTAGCTTCTTCTCTGTAAGCTCTAATCTTGTGAATAATATTATCAGGACATCTTACCTCAACCGTTACTATGTTAATTTCTGCATCTGAACCAAGTACACTGGGATATGTCTTTTCTATCTTACAGTCTTTATCCAACAGCTCTTGCAACTTCAATATAGATTCATTCAAGATCTATAGATGTTACTATCATGATTATTTAAAAATTGAGTATTTTGGTAAAATATGTGATTGAATATTGTCTAATTTCGATTTTCGTACAACTATTTATCGAAAGTTACTCCATGCACATAAGCTTCTATTATAAATGATGAAGTACAGTTTTATGTAGAGTATGCAAGAATCAGAAACTGAGAGATCGAGAAAATCAACATATCAAATTAATCCTCTCATTCTTAATAGATGGTCACCAAGGTCAATGACCGGCGAAGAACTTGA
>JAICQW010000285.1 GCA_025937665.1 Nitrososphaeraceae archaeon
ACCAATCATAATCTTAGCAATGTTATCTGTGTCATGTAGGAATGTTAGGCTAGACTGTGATTTCAGAGGAACTGGCGAAACAGAAAATGAGTTAATAAATTATTTGGTTGGCCATGCAATTAAGGATCATGGCTACACTCGTGAATATAGATGAAGCCTGAAATGCAGGAAAGATTAAAGCCAAAATTTAAAAACCTTGAAAATATAGCTCTGCTGCTAGGAGTCACTTGTCAATGCTAAAACATTCTTACTCATTTTTCAGGATTTTATATTACTAGTTTCTTTAGAAATTTATAGACATAATATATTGCTATTACAGATCAAAAAAAATATTCAAAAAAAGTTGTAGTGAGATCTGTAATCTATTTAACGATCTCAAAGACACCCATCATGCCATTGTCCTCGTGAAACATTATGTGACAATGATAGACAGATTTTCCTACAAAGTCTTCAAATGGAATCCGAATAACAACTTCACCGTGACCTGGAATCAAAACCATATCTTGTAATCCGTGAGAGTCGTACTGTTCCCCATTGACTGTTATTACCTGAAAATCATTCACATGAATGTGAAAAGGATGTTCATTTTCGTCGGTATTTATTAGCCTCCACTGCTCTACAGTTCCAAGCTTCACTTTTTGATCGATTCTGTTATGATCAAACGTCTTGTTATTTATCGTGTACCTTTGCTCCTCATCGTTTGATGAAAAAGTAAGGACTCGATTATTTGTGATATTCATTATATTCAGATCTTCCTTCGAAGTTAAACTCGATGGAATAGTTTTTACAGACTCTTTTTGGTTACCATGTATGTTTACAGTTGCAATTGTGGTCTCTGGATATGGATAGTAGTCAAGTGCTTTAAAAGGAATAGAGGAGCCGTTACCCGTCGGAGTCACTAATACATCAAACCGCTTTCCAGAAGGAAGCACAAGATTATCAGTATCCCATACCTTCCAAACTGGATATCCATCTTCTGCTATGACATAGAATTTATGGTCAGGCAGTCCAACTTTGTAGACGGTCTCAGATCCAATGTTTGCCAAACGCCATAGCTGAGTTTCTCCTGATTTAATGTTGACATCTGGATTGATTTCTCCGTTGACAGTTCGATAGGTAGGTTGGGTTGGATCACTATTGACTGGAAAATCTCTCATTGCAAAGGTCTGTTTTTTGATTTCTTGTAACGGCTTTGGCAATAACTTCTCTATCCCTTCAACCACTATCATGCCAGACAAACCGGCCGAAACTTGTTCATAAGCAAGAGTATGCATATGTGAATGATACCAGTATGCACCTACAGGTTGATCAATAGGAATGTCAACAATATATTGCTGTGTCTCACCGGGAGAAACTTCAAGAAAAACATTATCCGAATTATTTATAGGAGACACATGAAGTCCATGATAATGGATATTGGTGGACTCGTTGAGATTATTTATCAATTTAAGTTCAATTCTATCACCAGGATATACATGCAAAGTCGGTCCTCCAAGAGAACCATTATAGACCATAGAAGTGATTGACTGGTTGTCAACATTACCTATTTTGTATGCTGCAGTTATTGTAGTTTGCAAAACGCCGTCTTTGCTAAATACATCTTGAGATTTCGAAAAGTTCATTCCATCCAAAGGCGAAGGTTGAGATTCGGCAAATGCATTATATTCTAACGTTTCAAATACAAGCATTATCAAAATAAATATTGCGAAGGAAAACGAGTAGATCATATCACCGGTATTCAGATAGGACCCTATTTTGTGGATCATTTAATAAAATTCCACCAAGTGTTTTGATCTTCCTAAACAATTCATTTTATATTCAATTTCTAAATTGTTCCATTTACGAATAAAATAAATTTTTTTGTTATCAATCATTAATTGTAATTAAATGTAGTCATTACGTCCAGTATATGAACATATTGTCTACTTGAAGATATCAGTATTCAACGGACAATTATAAATTTTTTTCTAGCACCTAATTTTTGGTACCATTATAAGAAAATGAAAGTTAGATAGAAATGAATTTTTCTTCTTATTCATGAATTGCTTATTTGTACAAGATATTAATGTTAAATCTAAATTTATTTATTTTTTGTA
>JAICQW010000067.1 GCA_025937665.1 Nitrososphaeraceae archaeon
ATCCATGTCTGAAAAGGATTTATCAAGACTTGCTATTGAAATTGAGACAAATATGAAAAGATACGCCGAAGATTTGGACTTTGAAAAGGCGATACAATTAAGAGACCAATTGACGAAAATAAAAAAGGTGTTAGACAATCGGATTGTTGAGGCACCAACAAGATAGTATCACGCAGGTGTAAATTAAAATTGAATAACACAAACAATAATTTCAATGGCGAAAGAATAATAATAAAAGGTGCAAGAGAGCATAACCTAAAAAACATAAACGTTGAAATTCCCAAATACAAGTTAGTAGTTCTAACGGGGCTTTCTGGATCGGGCAAGTCAACTTTGGCCTTTGATACTATTTACGCAGAGGGGCAAAGGAGATATGTCGAATCTCTTTCCGCATATGCAAGACAATTCTTAGAAATGATGGATAAACCTGATGTCGATTCTATAGAAGGATTATCACCTGCAATCTCAATACAGCAAAAGACAACAAGTAAAAATCCACGCTCTACAGTAGGAACGGTGACCGAGATTTATGATTATTTGCGATTGCTTTATGCCAGAATAGGAGTACCACACTGTCCTCAGTGCGGAAGAAAGATTACTGCACAGTCAGCAGATTTTATTACTGATACCATTATTAAGACTTCAAAAGGAAAGAATGTGCTTTTACTGGCTCCCATAGTAGAAGCAAAAAAAGGAACATATGAAAAATTATTTCAAGAGTTAAAACAAAATGGATACACAAGGATTAGACTGGATGGCGAGATTATCAATCTGAGTGACGACAATGAAGAAGATAATAAACAAGGCGATATAAAGAGAAATATTCAAAATCGCATACTTAACAAATTCAAAAAACACACCATTGAAGTCGTTGTTGACAGGATAAGGCCTTCAGTAGAGGACAGGTCTAGGCTTTTTGATTCAGTACAAACTGCTCTAAAGACAGCAAATGGACTGGTTAAAATTTTAATACCCGATGATAATAGCGAAACAGTCTATTCACAAAGAAAAGCGTGTACCAGGTGTGGCATAAGTATCCAGGATCTTGAACCGCGCTCATTCTCATTTAACTCACCGTTTGGAGCATGCAAACAATGTAACGGACTTGGTATCAAAGTCGAGTTTGACCCGGAGCTAGTTATTCCGGATAGAAAAAAGAGCATTTTAGACGGCGCAATAAAACCATGGGCAGGCCACTTTGCAACGTTCAGATCTTCCATGTTGCGCGACGTGGGTAAGAAATTTGGTTTTAACTTATATCAACCCATATCAGCTATGACAAAAAAGCAATTGGGTGTTATCCTTTACGGAACAGATGAGAATATACATTACAAATATCAATCTAAGAGATCTGATTCTACCTGGGAGTACCGTAGCTCCTTTGAAGGAGTCATACCGAATTTAGACAGAGTCTATGCACAAACAGAATCTGAAGCAAAACGGAAAGACTTGGAGCAGTTCATAAGAGAGCTTCCCTGCGAACTGTGCAAAGGTATGCGACTGCGTCCTGATTCTTTAGCTGTCAAGATTGCGGGCAAATCTATCATGAATGTATGTGATTTCTCAATTGACAAGTGTTATGATTTTTTCATGACTCTTTCTCTTTCTCAGACTGATAGATATATTGCAAAAAATATACTCAAGGAAATTATCTCTAGACTGGAATTTCTAAAAAACGTTGGACTTAACTATCTTACTTTAAACAGGATGACGTCCACGCTATCGGGTGGCGAATCTCAAAGAATACGTCTTGCCACACAGATTGGTTCTAACCTCACTGGCGTTTTGTACGTCCTTGATGAGCCAACGATTGGGCTTCACCAGCGAGATAATAACAGATTGATTGAAACCCTAAGAAAGTTAAGAGACCTTGGTAACACACTTATAATTGTCGAACACGATGAAGAAGTTATTAGAAGCTCAGACTGGATTATCGATATAGGAGAGGGCGCTGGAATTCATGGTGGAAAGGTAGTTGCAGAGGGTCTTCTCAATGATATAATAGATAACAAGAATTCTATAACTGGAAGATTCCTTAAAGGTGACGACAAGGTTTACCACAACAATGTTCAAAGGGATCCGAAGAGCTGGATTACGCTTCATAATGCCAGAGAGAACAATCTCAAAAAGATAACAGTAGATTTTCCTCTTGGTTGCATGACAACAGTAACTGGCGTATCGGGCTCTGGAAAATCAACTTTAGTAAATGAAATACTTTTCAAATCATTGTCAAATCATTTTTACTCTTCTAAGGATAGGCCTGGATCCCATGATAAAATCACGGGTCTTCAAAATCTGGACAAGGTGATAGGTATTGATCAATCTCCAATTGGTAGAACACCTCGGTCTAATACAGCAACTTATGTGAATGCTTTTGGTCCCATACGAGAGATCTTTTCTAAAACGATCAAGGCTAAGGAAATGGGATATAAACCTGGTCGATTCTCATTTAATGTTCCAGGTGGCCGCTGTGATTCATGTGAAGGTGCTGGAGTCAAAAGAATAGAGATGCAATTTCTTGCAGATGTATATGTTACTTGTGATGAATGTAAGGGTAAAAGATACAATTCAGAAACCTTACAGATAACATACAAAGGCAAGACAATATCTGACGTCTTAGACATGACAGTAGAAGAGGCTCTTAATTTCTTTGCAAATATCGCATCTATTGAGAGAAAACTAATGACGCTTAATGATGTAGGATTAGGATATATAAGATTAGGACAGCCGGCAACTACACTTTCGGGTGGCGAAGCCCAGCGAATAAAGTTATCATCAGAGCTAGCAAGAAGGGATACTGGAAGTACGCTATATATTTTGGATGAACCAACGACAGGATTACATTTTGCTGATGTTAAAAAGCTGCTACATGTGTTAGATAGACTTGTAAATCTTGGTAACACAGTCATATTGATTGAACACAATCTTGACGTAATAGCAGCATCTGACTGGATAGTTGATCTTGGTCCTGAAGGAGGAGACAACGGCGGAAATATTGTTGTTACTGGCACACCAGAACAAGTTTCAAATCACATTACAAGTCATACTGGAAAATACCTCAAATCCAAATTGGTCCTAAGCCAGACGATAAGAAAAACTAAAAGTGGTATGCGCACGTGACTGCTTCCACATTAAATAGAATATTGAACCATTCTGAAAGTATTAAGGAGCTCCGAAAAAAAGTACTGACGCTACCCTATGAGCCGGGTGTATACATGATGAAAAATAAAGAGGGAAAAATTATCTACATAGGCAAAGCAAAGAATCTCAGAAAGCGCGTACTGTCTTACTTCACGCATAGAGGCGCTAGTGAAGCGTCCAATTGGAAGACATCTAAACTCGTCAGCAAAATAGAAGATGTCGAATTCCTCGTTACGGATAGCGAAATTGAAGCCTTTTTGTTAGAATCCAACTTAATAAAGCAATACAGACCCCTTTTTAATATCGACCTAAAGGATCAGCAGCGCTATACTTATCTCAAGATTTCAGATGAAAAATTTCCCAGATTGCTTGTGGCAAGAAGGAATAGAGAGGGAAAATTTATGGGAATCAAAGGCAAAGTATTTGGACCCTTTGTGCACGGAAGCTCAAAATATCTAACTATAGGTTTATTGAGAAAAATCTTTAAAATTAGAATTTGTAACACCCTTCCGAAAAGGCCTTGTCTTGAATATTTTATTAATAACTGTGACGCTCCATGCATAAATAACGTTACTCAAAGTGAATATATGAGTAATGTCCAATCACTAGAAAATATTCTTACTGGAAAAAAGAGCATTGACGACTTTATAGATAAAATGCAAGGCGATATGATTAGTGCGTCACATAGGCTTGACTATGAAAAAGCAAAAGCAATTAGAGATACTGTAAGTAGACTTGAAAATCTAAGATCAAGACAAAAAATCGAACATTCAATCAGTTCAAGATCTGAAGAGGAGTACATCGGAATCAAGTATGATTTATTGCAATCTAAAGCTCATATATTGATCCTGAGAAGATATCGTGGAGTTATCAGAGATAGAAAAAAGTACCAATTTGATTTAATAGGGGACAATTCATTTTCGACTTTCCTGTCACAGTATTATTACTCTAAATCATCAGTGCCGAGATTTATTTATGTCAATGAAGATCCCGGCTCAAAAGAGGCACTTGAAAAATCCCTGGAAAGGATAGCATCGCACAAAGTGAACATTATCAGGTTATCTAACCGAATTGAGCCTGAAAGAAAGCAGTTGATGGATTTAGTCGTTAGAAATTTATCGAACTATCTCTCAAAAGGTTTTGAGCCCGCCTTATTTGATCTAAAAAAAGTACTGAACCTAAAATCACTGCCAAAAGTTATTGACTGTTTTGATATTTCAAACCTTGGTTTGTCAATAGCTGTTGGTTCTTGCGTAAGATTTGTAAATGGAATTCCTGAAAAATCGTTTTATAGAAAATTTAAAATAAGAACTATAAAGGAACAAAATGATTTCGCAATGATAGGTGAGATAGTAAGTCGCAGGTACGCAAAAGAAGATAAACTCAATTTACCAGATTTAGTATTAATCGACGGTGGAAAAGGACAACTTAATTCTGCAATTGACGCTATATCAAAATTAGGTCTAAAAATCCCTTGCATATCAATTGCAAAAGAAAAAGAAGAAATATTTGTTCCCAATTCACCCTTCCCCACAGTCATACCAAAGACTAGCAAGTCGCTTAAGATATTGCAATACCTAAGGAACGAGGCTCATAGGTTTGGACTTAATTATAACATAAAGTTGCGTGATTTGAAATAAATTTCTGGATTAAAACAGATCTAGGCTTAACTACAGTCTAATCGCTAATCTAAAATTTGATTGTTAACTTATCCTATCCTCTAACAGCCCCTAGGGTCATACCCCTTATCATTCTCTTTTGAAAAATTAACATCAGGATAACCACGGGAATGAGTGCAATATTTATGCCTGCCGTTAGATAACCCCAGTCTATTCTATAAAGTGAAATGAATTGATATAAGGCAACTTGAAAGACGATAACGTCAGGTCTATTTGAGAGAACTACAGGCAATACAAATTCGTTCCAAGAAAACCTGAACGATAAGATGGCCGCTATTAGAAAGCCGGGCATAGAAATTGGCACTATGACATGCCAGAAAGCACGTATCTTTGAGCAACCATCAATCAGGGCTGCTTCTTCCAGTTCCTTTGGGATAGTTTCAAAATAGTTCTTTAGCAGGAATATGTTGAGGGGAATAATAAGAATTTGAAAGGTCAGTACTAATGCAAACAGGGAGTTGAGAAGACCTACGTTGGCTAGCATTATGTATAATGGGATGATATTTATCACAACAGGGATCATAAATAGCCCCAAAATTGTGCTGATGAGCAGGTTTTTTCCTTTAAAATCAAACCTCGCAAAAGCATAGCCGCCAAGGGCGCTTACCGCTACACTCAGGCCAGTACTTGCCAAACTAACTGCCAAGCTATTGAAAAGACTGATTACAAGTTTTGGATCTGTGAGTACGAAGACATAGTTATCCAGGGTTGGTGCACTCGGCAGGAATTGTGGAGGAAAGCTAATGGCTTCTGGATTTGGTTTAAATGAAGTTGAAAGGACCCATAAAAGCGGTGCCAAAGTAATAAACAGATAGGTTGCGATTACAAAATAAACCAAGCTCTTTTCTATCAGTAACATAGATTATTCTCCATTATCAAATAATCATGATTTGGCTCAACTGAATATACTCTATGTAGATTCAATTCTAGCGCATGTTTTTTGCTATGGTTTGATCTCAAGTTATTTGTCTTGACTCCTTAATAGTTTTATATATGAATATGCCAATACCAGGTTCGTTGCAATTAGCAAAAATCCTACAGCAGCTCCCTTTGACAGTAATCCAAATTCAAATGCCTGTCTATACATGAACAATGATGACGTGGTACTAGAAAAAAGTGGCCCACCATTTGTCATGACTAGGATTAAATCAAAGAAATTTACTGACCACATAGTAATAAGAATAAGATTTATAATAACAAATGGTCTTAAAAGTGGAAGCGTTATGTAAAAGAAACCTTTAATCTTCGATGCTCCATCTATCCTTGCTGCTTCATAAAGTACTGGACTAATTGAGAATAGTCCTGCAGTTAGGAATATTACAGTGAAAGGTGTTCCATGCCACATGTTTGCAACTACCAGTGTCCATACTACTGTTCCGGGATCTGATAACCAGGAAACAGGCTCTAATCCCAATTGACTGAGACCATAGTTCATTATCCCAAAACTGTCATTAAAGATGAATTTAAAGGAAAAACCAGTTATGACTGCAGACACAGTCCACGGGATTATGAATATAGCCCTCAGGGTATTCGATCCCCTAATTTGTTGATTCAATACTACTGCAAGTACCATTCCAACAAAAAACTGAAGAGCTACTGAACCACCTACAAACATTAAACTCACCAGAAGTGACATATGAAAATCACTGTCCTGTACTAGATTCACGAAATTCTTTATTCCAACATACTTCCAATCACTCAGAATTGTAATTAATGATACATCATGTAATGATAGATATACGTTCCATGTAAGTGGAAACAAAAGAAATGCAGTTAGTATCGCGAGAGCTGGCGCTAAAAGCAGATATGGTTGAAGCCTGCCAACCTTTTGCTCTAGCATGGCTTTACCTAATTAAACGGTCAAAATTGAACTTGTAGAGAGTTTCATCTAAGACCAGCCAAGTACTTCTGCAGATTGCTTGGCAGCATCGTCTAATGCTTGTTTTGGCTCTTTTACTCCCAGATAAACTTCATCTATTGCCTGTCTAATATTATCAGCGATTTGCGGATATTCAGAAATGCTAGGTCTGCTATGTCCTATAGATAACATGGATATGAGTTCTTTATAATAGGGTATGGACATTGCAAGCTGATCGGAATATTGTCCTTCAGCAATTTGTTTTTGAGTTGGAAGATAGGCATATTTCTCTAACATGGGTGCAAGTACATCGGGCTGTACCATTATTGAGAGCAATTCCCATGAAAGTGCCTTATTTGTGGAAGTTTGAGGGATGCCGAGCATCCATCCACCCATCATTGTTGCACTGGTGTCACCGGACTTGGGAACTGGAAACATCGGAATCATACCTACGTTATTGTCAAGAGTATTCCAATCAGTGCGATTAAAGTGTCCTAGTAACCAAGAACCTTCCAGCATTACAGCAAATTTCTTGTCTGCAAATTCTTGACCCCAAAAGTGATTTATCTGAGGCTTTATTCCTGCATTTACTTGTTCCTTCAAGAACTCTAGAGCTTTCACTCCTTCGGTACTATTATAGGATGGAAACCAGTAAGTTCCATTCTCAGGATGTCCGGTTTTTTGTTTCACTATCTCACCGCCTTGCATCCAAAGATAAGGGTACCACATATCAGGAGAATGGCTCGCTCCTACAAGATGCATTGCCTCGATTCCCTTTCCTTTAGTTGAATTAGCGACTTTTTTTGATGCGTCAAGGTAGCCATCCCATGTAGAAAGCGATTCGGGGTTTACGCCGCTTTGGTTCAAGATGTCCTTCCAATACCACATGGCCCTTACATCAGTCCATGCCCAAATCCCATACACTTTGCCATTATAGATGCCGCCATCCCAATTGGCTTTATACCATTCAGAGGATCGGTTCCACGAATTTGTTAAATCAGTTAGATCTGATAGAAAACCGCCTTGAGCAAATTCGCCTAGCCAGATCTGATCGACAGAAATAAGATCAAGGGGGGTCTTTCCAGCCATTGCAGTTAGGATCTGTTTTCGTGTATCCGCATATGGTAACACACGGTAATCAATGTTAATCGTCATGTCTGGATGCTTTTCTCTTAATTTAGCTAGCGCATCGGCAAACAAAGCATCCCATCTTTCTTTTGGTTCTGCCACTATCGCGGTAATTGTAACTTGGGCAGGTTGTTGTCCTTGAACCATTTTAGGTGGGGTCAAGCTTGGTGCTGCCAGAACAAGAACTACCAGGGCCAATATGCAAAAAAGTTTAAAATCCTTACGGAAGTATTTGTTGATTGTAATTCTACCACCTGTTGATTTTGAATCATTATCGAATCCAATAGAATCGATTTTTCTCATTATTAATATTTAGAATGGATGCTTTTAAGTATTGACAAATTTATGAAGCAAAATATACTGTCCTACTTCATATTCTAATTTAACTAGAATTACTCTGATCATTAAATGTGCCGTTGCTACCGTTAAGGATAAGAATGATCAATCGAAAAATTTTTCGGCGGGCCCCTCGCATGATAATAATCAAAAATTAATATGACATGTGAATAAAATCAATTCAGACAGAAGGGAATATTTTGACAACTCTAAGTATAAGAAATTTAACCAAAAAATATGGGCATCTAACTGCATTAGAAGATTTTTCGTTAGAAATAAGCTCAGGCGAGTTCATGGTTTTACTGGGACCTTCTGGATGTGGTAAGACTACAGTACTGAGGTGCATAGCGGGCCTGACTGATATTACTGGGGGAGAGATCTATATTGGAGGCGAACTAATGAACAAGATTCCACCAAAAGATCGGGATGTCGCTATGGTATTTCAAAATTATTCACTGTATCCCCATATGAATGTCTACAATAACATAGCTTTTCCTTTAAAAATGAGAAAAGTGCATAAAGACAAAATAAATGAAAGCGTTCACAGAATTGCAAGACTACTTAACATAGATAATTTACTCGATAGGAAACCAAAGGAGATTAGTGGCGGTCAAATGCAGAGAGTCGCTCTGGGTAGGGCCCTAGTCAGAGAACCGAAAATCTTCTTGATGGATGAACCCCTTAGTAACCTAGATGCCAAATTGCGCACTGAAATGCGAGTTGAGATTAAGAAGCTACAAGAGAAAGTAGGAATAACTACACTATACATTACACACGATCAGGCTGAAGCAATGAGTATGGCCGATAATGTTGGTATAATGGATTCAGGGAAATTACTGCAGCTAGATTCACCTCAGAAAGTGTACACTGAACCTGCTAATCGATTTGTAGCTAGTTTCATCGG
>JAICQW010000077.1 GCA_025937665.1 Nitrososphaeraceae archaeon
ACTCTGGACAAGAGGCATGATCGCATAAACATTCAACACAATACTTATTGGCATCGTAAAATATGCCTAAAGTATCAGAATATAAACAGTTCTCACAAGTGACGCAATTTGTGAATCGATCTGAATTTATTCTGGGCATTACCTAAGTTCTCTCATGTCATGAATCATATAATCGGACGATTTCGTTAGCGCATTTAAAATTAATTTCGCAGCCTCGGCGTCCATACTTAATAGAAGGGTCAAATCATCGATAGTCATTGTGGATAGTCGTTCTCTGCTCAAGGAATTTTCTATCAATAAGTCTATCAGGCCTCGAGGGATAACTAATGAATTAAGATTCTCTTTCATAAGAGCAGATTGTTTCATAATACTCTATGCACAGAATATGATAAATAATATTAGACACCATAATTTTTTGGTTTTTTAAAAGAAAATCTAAACAATACTTGTCAAAACAAGTATTATCGGAATGTATCTGCAGATATACTTGAATCTCAAAGTTAAACCGTTTTATAGTTTGCTGGGTGATCCTTAATATGAAATCACTATCATGTCGAGACGCTGGATTTGATTGTGATTATGTCGTCCAAGCAGAGAGTGACAACGAAGTCTTTGCGCAGGGCGAAGAACACGTATTCAATGCGCATGGAATGAAAAAACAAGACTTTATTCCGGCGTTTAATGGAAAATTCAAGTCCTTTATAAAAGATACTTCCTAAATACTTTCGGTCAGGCGTCGATTTTGCGCTAGGTAGAAACTTGAGAAATCAAGTTAAGATAATATGTATTCCGGTATACTTCTCCATGTTTTAAAAGATTGATAAATTATAAAAAAGTTAGATGATTTGGATCAGTCGTCTTCTTCTTCTTTCTCTTCTATTTCAGTTTTTTCTACAGTATTTCCAAATTCATCTTTCTTTTCGATTTTTGTTTCCTTTTTCTTTTCGTCTCCCATGTTCCCCCATTGCACAACATTGCTTAAAAACAGAGACCGATTAGTCTAGTTCTCACATAGCAGCGAAACGGTTAGGATTGTAAAACTCCATATGCTTCTGACAACGAAGGTAAGACGATTAGATACTTGTACTGGAATTCTTAAATAAAATATTAACCTTCACTCATCGATCCACCTTGAATTCATTTGTTAGGATGACTATTGGTTAGTGCTTCGCCATACCGAAGGCATCCATCAATTTGTAACAAATTACTTCACAGTTACAGTACCTGTTTAGGAATGTAAAAAGTTCATCATAGTCGGAAAGGAATTGGCTTTTGTAATTCATACGAATGTAACTGCTCATGGACCTCTTTGATAAGATCATTTAATCTTACTGGCTTCTGAAAATATCCGTTTATGATTCTCTTTTCAGTATAATCACTAAAAATAGTATCCTGTACTTCAAAGGCAGTCATCAATACTGTTCTTACATACTTATTCATAGCCTTCATTTTTCTTAATAATTCCATGCCGTTCAATCCTGTCATTCTGAAGTCGGAGATTACTAACACATAAGCATCTTTGTTCTTTTGAAAATGTTCAAGTGCTAATATAGGATCTGTAAAAGCGAATACGGTTATACCGTTTATACTCCTTAAGGCCTCGTAAAAAAGTGTCGTAATGTCTTCCTCATCGTCTATAATTGAAACTAGTTTATCTAAAGACACTAGTATGTTTCATCTTGCTACCACTCCGTGATTTCCAGTCATCTATTATATGAGACGCGCAGGCTAATAACACTTTGTTTTTAAATACTATTATTTACTATTACCAATAGATTGAATCGTAAAACCAAATTCTCGAAAATATTTGCATTATAAATAACTTTTATCAGAAGAAAATGGTTTTTCTCATAATTGGTCACTGTTAACATAGAAATCTAACAACACTGATGGGATAGAACTGGAGGTCACATCCCATCAATTCCTACAGTGTATAGTAGTACTAATGATTAGAATACATAGCATAATAATATGTTCACCGGCGAGGATGATGAAAAGTGCCCTACGATCCCATCTATGATTGTAGAACTTCTGATGACGTTTTTACTCTATAAGCAACAAATTATAAAACAAGTTTGAGTCTAGTCGATGACTCTACTGACAATCTATTCAAATATCAAATGGATCTTAATAACATCTATTGGTGGACATTTTGCCGGGTGTGGGAATATCGGCTTTTGTTGCCACTGATATAGATGATCTTTTTATTCTGATGTTGTTCTTTTCCAACACTATTTATCACAAATGGCAAGTAGTATTTGGTCAGTTTGTGGGTATTTGTGCGCTTGTTGCACTCAGTTCTCTCGGCTTGTTGCTTGCATTTGTAGTACCAGTATATCTTATTGGAATGCTAGGCTTCGTGCCGATCACAATAGGAATTATCAAACTTTTACATTTAAGAAAAAAGAATACTAAATCAGATGAATTTAAGATGCCAAATAGTAAATGGCATAATCATCTGCGGATTTTTACTGTTGCAAGCGTCACATTCTCCAACGGTGGAGACAACATTGGTATATACACCCCACTATTTGCAAAATATAATTCACCCTTTGAAGTCTTCTATTTATTTACTATTTTTATGATAATGACTAGTGTTTGGTGCATTATCGCCTATTACCTTGTCAAACATCCAGTGATTGCTTCCAGAATGCGCAATGCCGGTAGTATTATTTTTCCATTCGTTCTCATTGGAATAGGAATTTTTATCATATTGGAATCCTTTGTTTTTAGTTCTCTATTTTAGGAAACGTCATACAATTGCAAAGAGTAATGGAATATTTCTACCAATACATTCTTAATATCAAAAACGCTTTCTGACAGCATGAATAATCGAGTATACGGACCATTGGTATTGTTATTAATATCGTTATTAGTAACAAACGTAATTTCATTTAACGTTGCTTGGTCAGACAAGGATTGGTGTTATGATCAAGTCGGTGATGGTCATCCGTGTTTTGAAACCGAAAAAAAGTGTAAACATGATGCTAAACTAGACGATGCAGAATCTCCTTGCTACGATGAAGATAAGGAAGATTAGTCGCATAATTTACTATTTCTAATCACCTGAATATTGAAGTGGCCATTTCGATTCAGAAGAATCTATTATCAAAACTGATTTTCCCAAATAGGGAGGAAGATCAGGGGATGATGTAGCATTACCTAATACACTAAAATCATACCTTATCGCATTTTCATCCTCATCGTATGTCGGATTAAATAGTTCAATCTCGAAAACATCATCTTCTTGATCATCTGTGAGTACTACTAACGCTGCATTAGGCGGGTCTATTTGAAAACTATCTTCACCGCTTGTCCAGTTACCGACAAAATCTTGGGTAGTTTCAGTGACGACTATTCTATTTGGTCTGTCAGAAAACAAAATTGTCTTGTCCGCCAAATCGTCTAACTGCAGCGCATAAGATGTAGAATTAATATCTGATATGGTACCTGATTGAGCATGTTGAATTGCAAGGAATTGAGGCGATTCAATATTGGTTCCCATTTCTCCTTGTTTAGCAAATACCGCTGTCCTCAATGATATACCTATAAAAACCGAAATTGTTGAAAGCATCAAAAATATTACTATTGTGTAGTGGATTTTCAACACTTCGAATTAGGATCCCGTACTTATATCTTTTAGTATCTTCAAAATCTTATTTGAGGCTTATTTCATCTTTCTTTTCGTACGTATACATCAAATGTATCCCAAATAACATTACAGATATCGCAATAACTTGAGTGATACCAATAGACTCGTGTAGAAATATTATGGCAAAAATTAGTCCAAACACTGCTGATAAAGAAAGCAATGATGATGCCTTGATTACCCCAATCCTCTTTATGCTATGTATGTAAAGGTATAGTGATATGGCAAATCCAAAGACACCAAGAAGAATTATAGGTATTAACTGCTCACTGTGAATATCCAATGGAATCCCTGATATAAGTACCGTTCCCATTAATATGGTACCTCCAATCAAGGCTTTCAACTGAATCAACTTTGATACATCTATTTGTCTAGCAATAATCTTACAGATATTGTTATCAAATCCCCAAATAATAGTTGATAAGATAACTAAAACGTTACCTATGTTTAAACTAAATATCGAACTATTGAAGTCAAGATTTGTTGTTACCAGAAATACGCCTCCTAGAATCAATGTTACTGCAATATATCCTACGGGTCTCAATCTTTCTCTAAAAATAAGCAACGCAAACAAAATTGAAAAAACAGTTTCTCCGTTAGCAAGTAATGCAGTATCTGCGGCTGTACTCATCTTTAATCCTTGAAAAAAGAAAATAGGTGCTATTGAAGCACCGGTAATTGCACTTACAATGATAAGAGAAAAGTATTTCTTGGTAATCTTTGACGATATCCGTGCAGCAGAAGGTGTAAAAAATAATCCAGCCGTCAAGTAAATAATTGACGAAAGAAGTAAAGGATCAACTGTTGATAGAATAGGTTTTCCTATGGTAGAAACACAGCCGAAGAGAACAGCAGCTACAATAGCCGAAATGTACCCGACAATAATATTTGAATTGACAAAACTACTATAATTCAACCTTAATCCTAGCATTCATGACGGACATCTTATGGATATTAAAACCTATTCATGTTGTAAACTCCTCCACAATCAATTGAAACTATTCAGGCATAAACATACGCGAAATACACAAAAGCATTTTTACGAATATCTATAGTTACTAAAGATGTTTATGAAATAATGAATTTCAAAAACATATAGATGTGTAGATTCCTTATTCGTTAGATAATACAATGATGATTTTGATTGAAATCTTTGGAATTGTTCTTGTACTGGCAGGTTTAGTATTTACTGCACAGTCCGAATCGTATGTGGGTCCTCAAAGCTCGTTTATGTACAGCAATCCTTCTTGGACAATAAATGGTCTGATGATCATCCTGGCAGGAACTGTCGTCATAATTCTGGATATTATCATTAGGATCGTTTATCATCCAAATACGAATAACAAGTAAGTGAGATAAAATAGATAGATCTTGGAAATCTTACTTCATAAAATGTCATTGAAGATAGACATTATTCTCATCTTTTTTGAAAAATTATACAACCGTTTTCTTCATACAGGAATGTATTATAGATAGATATTTTGAAACTGGTAATTACTTTTTATATCCATTCAACATAGATTATTTATTTGAAATATTATTTACCATTGTCCTTCTATTTCTTATTGGGTATTTCATTCATTTTTATTATTTTTATCACTGGTATTTACGCTCAAGAAGAGGATAATGAGAACGTAATTTCATTGAAATCCAACCCGGTAATTAGTTCTGGTAGTTTTCCCATTGGAATTGATATCAATCCAATAACAAACAAGCTTTATGTTGCCAACCAATTTTCTAATACGATATCAGTTATAGACATTGACACATCCAAAGTAGAAGAAAATATCGATACGGGTGATTCACCATATGATGTGGACGTAAATCCATTTTCTAACAGAATATATTCTTCGAACAGGGAATCTAATACGGTTTCTGTAATTGATGGTTTTACTAACAAAGAACTAACTGAAATACCCGTAGGAAATTCTCCAGTGGGTATAGGCACCAATTTAGCAGCAAACTGGATTTATGTTGCAAGCATGGATTCAAAAACAATTAGCGTTATTGATCCAATTGTTAATAAGGTAAGACAAACATTGAAGATTGCTTCATCGCCATACGATATTATAGTCAATCCGCACACCAACAAGGTTTATGTTTCTGATTTGGGAAAAGATAGCGTACTTGTATTAGATGGAAATAATAATACAGTGATATCATCCATACTTGTTGGTTCAAGGCCTTCTGGACTAGCAATCAATACACAAACTAATACAATTTATGTCTCAAACTTCAGGAACGATTCTGTCAGTGTCATAAACGGCACATCTAACAAGATTGAAACTAATATTAAAGTCGGAGATAGTCCAGTCGGGATAGCTGTTAATCCACGGACTAACAAGATTTATGTAAACAATTTGCTGGACAATTCCATAAGTGTAATTAATGGAACGACAAACAAGCTGATCAAAAATATTTCTTTAGAACCTGCGATAGTTGCCTCTGGAGTAAATAATCCATTCATTAATATACCATTGAAGGTAACTTTTCCACTTATCGCAAGTAAGCTAACAGTAGATCCCACTACAAATTTCACCTATGTCACTAATACTAGGACGAATGGAATAATCGCAATCGACGGAAAGATAGACAGAATAATTACAAAAATATTCATCGAAATTAATCCTCCGAATACTGGGACTGTAAAATGTAATGGTATACAATTGGCAGCTGGTGAATCTACGACATTGCCTCTTCTTACAACCGCAAGATGCGAGGCATTACCAGACAGAGGGTACGATTTTGGTCATTGGGCAGTGACCAACAATACAAGACAAAATCCTGTATTTTTTAATGTTACTGGGTATGAAACTATAACAGCAAATTTCAAAGGTGCAATATTGACCGAGACTTTTATTGTATTAACTTCTGTAGTAATAGGTCTGGTATCAACAATTGGAGGCTGGTTTTACAGACAGAAATCTAGATTATCCTTCAAGAGAAATCTAACCAATATAGATTACACATATGAGATGTTATCAAAAAACAACAAGGAAGAATGCATAAAACAGTTGGAACAAATTCAGCGAGATTTGAATTTCTTACATCGGAAAGGAAAAATAAACGAATCTCAACTAGAATTCTTGGAAAAGAGAATTAACTGGTACATAAGCCGAGTAAATACATCCAAATAAATTTCTAGGAGCAGCCTGGTTAGACATTTGTACCAGACCGTATAAAAGAGTAGATTCAATAAATGATTAATATGACGAGTAAGTACTAATTTTAATGGAATAACCTTAAACATGCGAAAAAAGCCATCAAACTCTAACAAAGAAAGGATATTACAATATATTCAAAATAATCCCGGGTGCTATCTCCGTCAAATTAGAAATGAGCTAGATCTATCGATGGGATCAGTTCAATATCACTCTTATCAGCTCCAGAAGGGAGGGAAAATAACTTCAATGAGGCAGGGTTTGTATAAATTACATTTTCAGTCTGGCACGTTTGAAGATCATGAGAAAATACTCCTGCAGGTGTTGAATCAAGAAACACCACGAGAAATTATCTTGTATATAATAGAACAAGGAGATCCCACACAAACTGATGTTGTAAAAAGGCTGGGTATATCGGCACCTTCTGTAAATTGGCATGTTAAAAGATTAATCGATTTGAATTTGGTTGATGAAGTAAGGGAAGGAAAGTACAAAAGATACAGACTTCGTGATGACTCGATTGATTCAAGGTACATAGAGCAATTGCTAAAGACACATCATCCAAATCTATGGAACAAATGGAGTAATAGATTAGTTGAAGTTTTCCTGTCTTTATCAAAAGAAGACAAATAATTGTAGGGAATATTTTGGATTTTCTTGGAGCTGAATCACCACTCATAGAACTCGTTGAAAGCATTCTATACATAATTGGAACAATTTTTGCAGCAATTTTGATAGCCCTGTCAATTTCTGCCTATAGGAACACAAAGTTACGAAAATTAATCTATGCAATTGTTGCATTTTTGTTATTTGGCATCTTCTTGTTTTATGAGTTCTTAGAACATAGTATGGCATTGGATAATGCTTTTACTGACATTGTGGTTCCCTTTATGGGCGTATCTATTCTTGTATTATTCTTTATGGCAATAGTTAACAAGAAATAGATGTATTCAGTTCCGGGTATATTTAATATGTCATAGAAAATAAATTTCATCAAAAAGTGATAAATTCCTTACTCAAATATAGAAACATCGGGAATATCAAGATTGTTAACGATTTTTCCCTGTTTACCATTTTTCAAGTCATATCATGTCTGTTTTAAACATATCAGGCCATCATGATCCAGGACTCATCAATACCGCGGTAAAGTAAATGTAATATCATGAAATATATTGTATTTAATCTTATGATGTAGCGTTGAGATATATTCTCGCGGTCATTATCTGCGTTGCTGTGTTCATGATTATGGGGTTTGCTCTTTCGCCTAAACTAGGGTACCATAATCAAGCTGTTATTAAATTGG
>JAICQW010000172.1 GCA_025937665.1 Nitrososphaeraceae archaeon
AAAGGAAAAGATGCTGAGAAACTATTTGCAACAATGGAAGAGATCTATAATGCTATCTATCCATTTGCAGTATATGATAACATTGTGTCTGGGCTGCGCAGGAAATTAGACGTTGCAAGGATGCTAATTGAAGACATAAGGGCAACTGTGACTGAGGAAAGTAGGAGAAAGGCGTTAATAGAAGCAGTTGGTGGTTTTGAAAGAGGGATATCAAAAGAAGAAGAAAAATAAAATTGTGAGTTTTGATATAACAATCAACGGTTGGAAAATGCAAGTCGATTTCAAGTATATATGCGCGTTTCCAGTGGAAGTCTGATCAGCTCATAAAATGCCATTGGGATAATTCATCAGAAGATGAAGGAGGATGAATTCATTGTTTTTTAATAATGCCTACGGAGTCTCTTTTAGAATAGGTAAGCAACAGAATTTTGCCGCTTATGTGTTAGATAATTGTAGCTATAGGCTAGGCTATATCTTACACCACAGTGAAGGAGTAGGTGACTTTACCAGGTATTTGCTGCGGTATCCCTACGCCAGGAACGGCAATTTCATGGACTATGGAGTATTCCAGTACATGTTCTCCTACCGATAGTGGATTTAGGACCAAATAATAACCATCAACTACGGCCGGGTATGATCCTGCTGGTGCACCAAACCTGTTTGCATCAGGGATATTTATCGTAAAGATCGAGGAATTTCTCACCAATATCTGTTCTGTTAAATTCTGGTTTACAACAGTATTCCCACTATTCTTGAATAACACCCTTCCATCTAGTACAACTTCCCATGATTTAAAAATCTCATTAGCATCTTTTGCACATGCCCATTTATCTTCGATGTTGTCACTTTTTCCCCTTGGGTCTGGTACAGTAGGGTCACATTCACCTACAAGCAAAGGCACAAGAATATATCTTTCTGAGGAAATGGTACATTTTGCGTTATAAGTTATCTGATATGGATCAACTAAGAATACCATTACTCCCGCTTGGTCAGAAGCTATAAAGCATTCGTCCAAATTCGTCGTAGGATCTTTAGGAATAGTTTCAGGTACTGTCACCCACCATTGCCAATATTCTTTTGCCCATTCTTCAAGTGGCTTATCGGCTATTATATTTCCAGCAAAAAAGTCCATACTAGTAGCCTCCAATGATAACATAAAATAATTATGAAATAAAACAGTGGATAAGAAAGCGGAAATAATTAAGGCTTTTATCCTGGGCATAATACGTGATACGTATCTCTATATTTTTAACCTTTTATCTGAAATAAGGCGGATTTAATTGTGAGAAATGGTGAACGGATTAGTATTCACGTGTATTTAGTCATGAACTACGTTTAAAAATAAAGATATTGACAAATTGAATTTCTTTGTTACGATAATGCTTAATAATAGAGAGATAGAGAGATATCCTTAATTTCAACCCCTTCTAATTAGCGTATAGTCACTAGATACGATGAATCAAGACACATCTAGTCTAATGGGTGAGATACTTCGAACGTATTTGGGATATTACATAGGGATAATACTACTCTCATTCTAGCCTTAACCATAACGTGCAGCATAATAATGATTGTAGACTCTATACTGACATCCATCTATACAAGCATACCCAAAGATCCAAGCCCACTGATGAATTCTTTTGTATTCACAGTATTTGTCACATTCTTTATCTTTAGCAATTACATCTTTTTGAGATATTATAGGAAGGGCGCAGCAAACGATTTGAAATCAGCACTAGGAAGTCGTGAGTTGCCTAATAAGACAATAGTAGTGAGCCAGATCGCACTCTCGTCGATTCTAATAATAATAATAGCTCAGATCCTTGCATTTCAAAGTTACAATCTTGTACTTATAGTATATGCCATTTACATTTCACACTTGGTTGCAATAGGCTTTTTAGTGCTATTAGCTTATCAATTTGTCCGTTGGTTTGTAGCCACCAAAAAATATCTAATTGTAGCTTATGCATTTGTATTTTGTATCATTATCCTTTATTTAATCACATCTCTGGCTTTTTTAAGCGTTGATCTTTCATATCGCGATCCCACAGTAAAAATGAAGTCAATTAAAACAATGATGGCCGATTATTCAACTTACGGAACTAAATTATCCTCTCTGGCTACTTTATACACTTACCTCTCCATTATCTCGTTTGTAGCTATTTGGATTCCATCAATCATAATCCTTAGAACTTATTCTACAAGACTAGGAAGAATAAGATACTGGGCATTAGTTTCTATTCCATTGATATATTTCTTTTTTCCATACTTTGGAAATGAATTTGGAATATTTGACGATCTCTTATTAGAGTACGGAATGCAGTTTAATCTGATCTATTATATTATGTTCAGTCCGTATAAACAAATAGGAGGACTACTATTTGGAATTGTATTTTGGGTTATTGCCTCCAAGATTAAGAGACAGAATTTAAAAATACCCATGAGGATTGCAGGCATTGGAATGATACTTCTTTTTGGATCAGCAGTACTTCATGGATTGACATTTATTGTATCTCCTCCCTTTGGTCTTGTTACCATATCATTTATGAGTCTGGCATCGTATATGTTGTTAATTGGAATCTTTTCTACAGCTAAAGAATTATCTAGAGATGTTTTAGTACGCCGCGAAATATACAAACTTGCTGGACAACACTCGGACCTTCTAAGCAATATCAGTAGAGCCGAATTGAACAGAATGGTAGAAAAAAGCGTTGGCGGGATTGTGAAGAAAATGAAGGACGAGATTGATGCTCCTTTGCAGCCTCAATTAGAAGAGAGCGATTATAAAAAATTTGTTGACGACGTATTGGCTGAACTAACATCAAGCAAAAAACAACAGCAACAAAGTTAAATTAGTAAGCGAGTTGAACATTAGAATCAAATCTTGTTTCATGGATGGAAAATAATAGGGGCGGAAACCAATATTCATCTATCATTATTATTGAAGTACTATATACAAAATTCAAACAACTCTTATTCTATAAGTTGCACCGCTGTTAAGTCGCCCGTTTTCACATGAACCTGAAAAGCGAAGAGCATATTCGCCCACCGGAAGGGGCCTCAGGAAAACCCAATACCCATCCGCTGCAGCTCGTGTATATCCACCGTTATGAAATCTGTCAAAGTCATGGTGAACGTTTAATTCAAATACTGAAGGATCTGAATGGACCCTTTGAGGAGGAATCAATTCCCCGTCTATATAAAATTCTTTTTTTTCTATACTTTCTGCCTGTTTATGCACGTGATCAAGAAGGTCTTGGTCGTTTTTTAGCTCAGGGTAATACTGTAAGTCTGCCTCACAATTGAGCACAGGGATTAATATTGGAATGCCCGCGGGTATCGAACATTCTCGTGACGGAAATTTTTTGCTCTCATTTTCATCAGCTAGTATCCCAGCAAGAAACCATGCTTCTTTTGGCTGACTTTCAGAGGCCTTTTTTCCAGTTTCGTCGACAACAGGATTTTGGTTGGCAGGAATAGAGAGCGCCCATTGCCACCATTTTACAGTCCATTGCCCATATGTCAAACCCGCGTGTTTGGAGTATGACGAGTAATATTCTATGTTCATAATAGTTCGTCAATTATCCATTATGAGTACTTAAATATGCTGGGTAGAATTGTAGAAGGTGTAGTCGCACTGACTGACCTCATTCGTTGCGGAGTTCAATGATGCATATGCACTTCAAACCTCAATCTTTTAGTTATCCAATTGTTAAAAATTAGTTATGTCTTAGTTCCTTGGTGACAAGACCAAAGTGTATATCTCCCCTTAAAACCCCAATTAGGATTTTAACTATTTTGAGCATATCAATACCAGTTCAGCCTGGCTAATTAACTTTATTATCGTTAATAACTTTGCTAGTAGTTCTTCTATCTTCCTGGCACTCGTTAGCAACTATGATAGACCCTTAACGCACCTGATATGGTTCATAATAAGCTATTCTTAAAATGAATTTATTCATACTAACGCATTGATTAATATCTTTGCAGCCATTTCATAATTTTTTGAATACGCCATGAACTCTAAGAGATGATCGCCTGGAGTCAATTTTTCCTTTTTTATCAATAACCAATAGCCACCATGACAAGTTTCTATTGAATGGTTACTTTTTAACAACCTATCTTCAGGTAT
>JAICQW010000023.1 GCA_025937665.1 Nitrososphaeraceae archaeon
AATTTAATGAAAGGGGCGGCTGGTTCTGCCATCCAGAATATGAACCTCATGTGTGGATTTAACGAGACTAGTGGACTAAGATATACCCCATTGACACCGGTATGATAGTCATAAAGTTTGGTGGAAGTGTGCTTTATGAACTACATCCATCAATAATTGAAGACATACACAAAATTTCACTGAATGAAAAAATGGTTCTAGTACATGGTGGGGGTAACGAAGTAACCAATATAGCCACAAAACTTGGGAAAGAGCAGAAGTTCATCGTTTCTCCCAGTGGTATTAGGAGTAGGTTCACTGATAAGGAAACAGTTGAAATTTATACAATGGTAATGTCTGGTAAAATTAATAAAATAATTGTCAAGATGATGGTAGAAGCAGGAATAATGGCGGTGGGAATTTCAGGTATCGATGCCGGCATCTTGCGGGCGATTCGAAAAACCAAACTTACTGTGCTAAATGAAAAAGGACGCAAGATGATCATAGAAGGTGGATATACCGGAAAAATTCAATCTGTCGAAACCTCGCTACTAAAAACCCTGACAGACAATGGATATTTACCAGTAGTATCACCAATAGCGCTAAGTGAAAATTATGAATTTTTGAATGTTGATGGGGATAGAGCTGCAGCGTACATTGCGGGAAACTTGAAGGCAGACAGAGTGATTTTTCTGACTAACGTAAACGGTTTGCATCTGGATGACAAATTAGTAAAGAGCCTAACTGCTAGTCAGGCCAAAGAATCTCTACCAAAAATTGGTTTTGGAATGGAAAAAAAGATATTGGCTAGTACAGAAGCCCTAATGTTGGGGGCAAAAGAAGTGATAATTGCATCAGGTAAGGCATCTAATCCAATTTCAAGTGCAATAAATCATGAAGATTGTACGGTGATTTCGAATTGACTCTTAATGAAGACTCATTTCTGATAAATCTATATCAAAGATTTCCTGTTACTATTCATAGGGCACAAGACGCAACAGTATGGGATAGCGATGGGAATGAATACATCGATTGTATGGGTGGATATGGAGTAGCCATAATAGGGCATTGCAACAGAGAAGTCATAAAGGCAATATCTGAGCAGATGAATAAAGTTATGGTGTGTCATATGTCTACTTATAACGACAGTAGACTTCAATTTCTTTCAAAGTTAAAGTCTATTGCACCTGAAAAGCTGGACAGGATTTTCTTTAGTAATAGTGGGGCTGAGTCAATCGAAGCAGCTTTAAAATTCTCACGAAAATATACTAAAAAAACTGGGATTATCTCTATGTTTGGGGGTTATCATGGAAAGACCTTTGGAGCACTTTCTGTGACCTATAATGCTAAATATCGAAAATCATTTAGTCCTTTACTAGAGGGAGTAAAATTTGTTCCGTTTGGGGATATACGGTCACTTGCAGACGCAATAGATGAAAGTACTGGGACTGTTATTTTAGAACCCATTCAGGGAGAATCGGGAATAATAATGCCTCCAGAAGGCTATGTAAAGGCGGTTAGAGATTTATGTACTGAGAAAAATTTAATACTTATCTTCGATGAAATACAAACTGGACTTGGAAGAACCGGTAAGATGTGGGCAGGCCAGAATTGGAACGCCGTACCAGATATCATGTGTATAGCAAAAGGTATTGCATCAGGTGTCCCGGCAGGTGTAACGTTTGTAAAGGAAGAAATAGCCAACTGTATGAACCTCGGAGAACATTCTTCAACTTTTGCAGGAAATCCCATTGCATGTTCCGCTGGAAATGCCACCATAGACACGATAATAAGAGAAGATCTGGTAACAAAAGCCTCTGATACGGGTACGTATTTCAAGAACAAACTTGTTGAATTAAAACAAAAACATCCCATTATAAGAGATGTAAGAGGTATGGGGATGATGCTTGCATTAGAATCGCGTTTTGATGTACGGGATATATTGATGGACGGGATAAAAAGAGGCCTACTGATGTTATATTCTGGAAGAACAATAATTCGACTTCTACCACCTTTGGTAATGAAGAAAGAGCAGGTCAGTAGAGCTATCGATATAATGGATGATATTCTAACTGTCGAGGAGAAGAGGCGGAATGTCAAAGGATAACGAATTTGATCAACGGATCCTCGAAATCCTCAGATTGGATTCTAGAAAATCATTTGTGGAAATAGGTAAGGAACTTGGTTTGTCTGAATCTGCAATAAGACGAAGAATCAAGAATCTTATTGATGATGGCTCGATATCGAGGTTCACAATTGAAGAAAATTCTGACAAGAAAACCAGCGCCATAACATTGCTCTCTGTAGGACCAACTACTGATACGAACTCAGTTGCGTCGAAACTCCAGAGTATTGCTGGCGTCAAGGTTATCTATGAAATAACCGGACAGTATGATATAGCGGTGATATTGTCATCCAATTCTATTAACGAAATTAATAGCAGTATTGACGATATAAGAAGAATTGAAGGGGTATCAGATACGGACACGGTCATTATCTTAAGAACATTAACATGAATTACTCCTTGAGAGTGCCGAAAAGATTTATATTCTATTCGAAATAAGTTATAAATAAGCATAAATGTCACTATATTCAGACGATCCCAATCATTTTGCGAACATATATAATCAAACAATACCCAACAAAGAAATAAGAATCCTGGATTCAACGCTTCGAGAAGGTGAGCAACATCCAGGAGTGGCTTTTACAAATAAACAAAGAATACAGATTGCCTGGTTATTGGACTCGTTTGGTGTAAATCAAATAGAAATAAGCCCGGTTGTCTCTCATGATCATTTCGAAGCAACAAAGACAATAATCAAACAGGGTCTCAAAGCAGACATACTGGCCCATGTGAGGGCGCTTAAATCTGATGTCGAAGTTGCAATTGACTGTGATGCAACATGGGTCGCAACATATATGGGAATTTCGGACATACACTTATCAACAAAACTAAAGATATCAAGAGAAGAAGCAAAAATCAGAGCCCTTGAAGTTGCAGATTTTATTAAATCACATGGGTTGAAATCACGTTTTACTATGGAAGATGCAAGTAGGACAGACCCTTCGTTCCTAATCGAAATGTGCAAGGAAATGAATTCACGAGGAATTGAAAGAATTAGCATACCTGATACTGTAGGAATCATGCGTCCACAGGGAATGTACAACTTAGTTAAGATGATATACGACAATATCGACACGAAAATATCAGCGTTAGATGTACACTGCCATAACGATGTAGGACTGGCGCTTGCAAATGCACTAGCAGGATGCGAAGCAGGAGCAAGTCAGATCCATACTACCATTGACGGATTTGGTGAAAGAACTGGTATTCCATCTCTAGCAGAAACAGCAGTTGCCCTAAATGTCATCTACGGAATGCCTAATGATTTTAGGTTGCATATGTTGAAGGATCTTTCAAGAACCATTGAAGCTTATACACATATTGAGACTCCTGAATCTAAACCCATAGTCGGAGAAAGTGCGTATAAACATAAAGCAGGAACACATTTGGCTGCAATTCTACAAAATCCATCAGCTTATGAAATTCTCGAACCCCGTCTTGTTGGGAATAGAAGAAAAATTGTGTTCGGAGAGTTAGCAGGTAAAAATGGAGCTGCTTATCTTCTGTCTTTGTTGGGACTTGAATCTTCAAAAGTTGAAGCAGAGAAAATGGCCAAGGGTCTGAAGGAACTACGTATGGGGGATATCTTGGAGCTATATCTTGATGAAAGATTAGAAAGAAAAATACTTAACGATGCATTATCAAAGTAGAGGAGATAGTAATGATAAAATGCACTGAATGTGACGCAGAAATCAAAATTCCTGATGATGCGATGGAAAACGAAATTGTGACATGTCCTGACTGTGGTGCCAGTTACGAACTAATAAAGTCAAGTAATGGGTTTACCATAAGACCTGCACAATCTGTCGGAGAGGATTGGGGAGAGTGAAAGGGCATAACAATAAACCTTCTTTTTTCATTCTTTACGACCAACTAAGATGGGAAGAAAAATCACTAATTGAAGCAGCGAAAAAAAAGGATATTAATTTAGAAGTAATTAATTGTAGAGAAAATTCAATCGACCTTGACGAAGACAAATCGAATTATCGTGATGACATTATCTTACAAAGATGTGTGAGTTATTACAATAATTTGCATTCAACCGCTGCATTTGAGGGCCTTGGAGCAAAGGTGATAAATTCTTTACATACTGCGATAATGTGTGGGAATAAACTGTTTACCCATATGGAATTGTCAAAATCAGATATTGCCATTCCAAAAGCATTTTGTGCCTTCTCTAATCAATCAGCTATGAGTATCCTGGAGAAGAACGGATACCCAAAGGTTATCAAACCTGTGGTAGGTAGCTGGGGAAGAATGATCGCGTTACTAAAGGATAAAGAGGCGGCTGAAGCAGTAATAGAAGATAGGGAACACATGTATCCACTATATCATGTGATTTATTTCGAGGAGTTTGTAAAAAGACCTCCCAGGGATATTAGAAGTATTGTCGTAGGGGACAAAGTAGTTGCAGCCATCTATAGGTACTCGGGAGATAATGAATGGAAAACCAACATGGCTCTTGGAGGAAAGGCAGAAGCATGCAAAGTTACGAAAGAAATGGAAGAGCTTTGTCTGAAAGCTGCAAAGACAATGAAGGGTGAGATATTGGGAGTAGATTTAATGGAAGGCGAAAATGGACTTCTTGTGCACGAGGTAAACAATACTACAGAGTTCAAGAACACCGTTAGGGTTACTGGAGTGGACATCCCATCCCTTATCATAGATCATCTAATAAAATCCAATAAATAATTAGCCAAATTGATCTCTTCAGCATATGCGATTGAATTATTGAAAAAAGCTCTTGAAATATATACTCCTTCTAGATCAGAGGCACAATTAGCCAATCTGATCAAGGAAAAGTGTCTCGATGATCTGGGGTTTGAGAAAGTAAGTATCGATAGTGTTGGGAATGTAATCGCAACTAAGGGAAGCGGCAGTCCGAGGATTCTTTTATGTGGACATATGGACACAGTGCCAGGACAAATTCCGGTTAGAGTAGAGTCAGGGTACCTTTTTGGTAGAGGGGCGTCCGATGCCAAAGCACCGCTTATAGCCATGCTTCTTGCCTGCTCGGAATTCAAGCAGAGTGGAACTATAATATTTGCAGGGGTTGTAGATGAAGAAGGGAACGCTACTGGTATTAAGGAGCTTGTTAAGAATAAATTATCTGTCGATTATGCAATATTTGGAGAACCAAGTGGAATTGACAAAATTACTATATCATATAAGGGAAGACTTGCGTTAAGACTTACATGTGATGTACTTGATAGTGCTCATGCTAGTGCTCCCTGGCTTTCAAGAAATTCTATTGAGGAGGTGTATGAGGTGTGGAAGTTACTTAGTAACGAAATATCATCAAAATATAATAAAACCGATAAAAAAAGTCAATCGGTAAGTCTCAGTCTCACAGAAATTTCTGGAGGGTCTAGTCATAATGTTACGCCACAAAAGTGTAAGATAACGATCGACATCAGAGTACCGAATGGGGTTAAATGTCAAGATGTGCTTGATGCCTTGGATACGTCTATTAAAAATATTTCTGAACTGCGGAAGGTGAAAATTACTTACCGGATTGAGGATATTACAGAACCTTTTGAAGCTGACCATTCATCCCCAATAGTTAGGGCACTGTCTCTCTCAATATTAGATATTGGCAAGGTGCGTCCGTTACTTTTAAGGAAAACAGGTACTGGAGATATGAACGTATTAGGAAATTCCCTGAAGATCCCTATGGTAACGTATGGACCCGGTGAACCTCATGTGTCACATTCTAAGGACGAAAGAGTGGAAATACAGTCCTACCTAACCAGCATTGAAATTTACAATAGGGCACTTTTTCATACCTCAAGGCTACACCATAATAAGAGGAATCCGAGTACCAGATGAAATACTGATATGTTGTATTTGGTCGGTGCCGGAATTTATGACACTTTTGAAATGGGTAATTCAATTGAGATACTGAAAAAATGCGATATAATTTATATTGAAAGATTCACATCGCCTATTTCGGACAATTTTATTGAAATCCTCAAGTCAACTCTGAAACCGGGAAAAAAAATAGAGTTTGTAAAAAGGTGGTTTGTAGAAGATGGTAGACAAATATTAGATGAGTCAAAGACTTTGAATATTGGATTGGTAAGTTATGGAGACCCGACTATAGCGACAACTTTTACAGAATTGAGAATAAGGGCCGTTAGAAATGATATTAATGTCAAAGTTATACATGCCGCTTCAGGAATTACTTCTCTCGTAGGGGAATCAGGATTACAAATCTACAAGATAGGAAAACTAGTTACTATGATGGAAGAAAGACAATCAGCATTGAGTGTTTATACGACAATCTTTAACAACCTGAATTTGAATTGTCACACCATCATACTAACTGAATATAGACAGGATGAAGATGGATCCGTTTTTTTCATGAAACCAAATGATGTAATCTCAAGACTGCTTGAGGTAGAGAAAGATATCGCGTACGAGTTTGTTTCAGAGCATTCATTTTTGATTGTTCTTTCAAGAATTGGAACGGATAGGCAAAGAATAGTCAGTGGCAAGATTAAATCCCTATTGGGCATAGATTACGGAGCAGGACCCCATGCTATCATATTTCCTTCCAAGCTCCATTTTACAGAAGAGGATGCAATATTGAATTTGACTGAAATAATCGATAGACCTGATGATAATACGGCGAAGATAAAGAGCATTTCGGATCATATGTTAAATAAATACGAGCCAATTATTAGAAATGAAATTAAACAACTAAGAGAATCACTAGTTTCCAGAAAGAGCGAGAATATTCAACTAGAATTACTGGAGAATGCAGAATTATATCTGGATGATGCAATCCAATTCTTCAGGCAAGGCAAAAAGGAGTTGGCTGTATTATCTATTGGATATGCAGACGGACTGGTAGACGCAATAAAACAAATGTTAGGATTGAGTAATCTGTAATTAAAATTACAATGTTCAATTCTCAAAGAGTCTGTTCAAAGCTATTGAATCCAACCTAGTAATTTACTAAAAAATAGTAATATCCTCGTGCAAATTCCATTTGCATGAGTATTTCTAGTTATCGGAATTTCGAAGTCTATCCATGCTATTTATCCTCACACATTATTCCATTTCATAATTTTTTTATAAGGGCAAGATAAACATTAAGTATGAACAACTTGAGATATTCAATACCCGGTAGTCTAGCTATTTGGACGTTTGTTTTGATGAGTAATTTTGCTTTTGCGCAGATTGATTTTAGAACAGACTTGGCGGGAGAACATGAAGTGCCGCCCATTTTCAGTGAATCCTATGGAAGTGCTCTTGTAACTGGTAACAATGATAATCTCAAGTATCAGATAAATGTAACTTCTCTAGATAAGATTACAGGGGCACTTCTGCACAAAGGTGATTCTACAGAGAACGGACAAATCCTTGTTTCATTATTAAACTCAACAGAACCCTCAGGAGTCATTGATGGCAATTTAATTGAAGGTACAATAAATTCCTCAAGTATATTGTTGCCCTTGGCAAACCTGACAACTAACATTTTGGCAGTACCAGCTTCTGCCAATTTGACAAATGCTACAGCAGCAACGGTTGGCAACTTGACAAATGCTACAGCAGCAACGGTTGGCAACTTGACAAATGCTACAGCAGCAACGGTTGGCAACTTGACAAATGCTACAGCAGCAACGGTTGGCAACTTCACAAATGCTACGGCATCTGCGAATCCCCCTAGCAAACTGGAAGCATTAATAGACTTGATGGGCCAGAATATGACGTATATTAATATCCTTACTTCAGATTTTCCTCAAGGCGAACTAAGGGGAACATTGAGATCGACTAACTCAACAGGTTAACTATTTTTTTCAATTTTTTGTAATAGGGCGGTCTCCATTAATCCTAAACCACTGCTAACAGCAAAAGAATTTAAGATAACTTTGTGCATTTAAAACAATGTCATTTTTCGAAAGTGATATAAAAGCCGTTTATTCTAGCAAAAAGGTTCCTAAATTACGATCTCCTATTTTGGTCTGTGGGTTTCCGGGCAGCGGATACGTTGGGAAACTTGCAATTGATCACATTATCGAAGAATTAGAAGGCATACAATTAGCAGATATTTATTCAACTTCATTTCCACCGCAGGTCATAATTAATAATACTGGGATAGTGGACCTAATGAAAAATATTTTGTATTATGTTAAAGATAGCAGAGCAAAACACGATTTTTTGTTTCTTACAGGAGATGCCCAACCGGTAAGTTCTAAAGTAGAATATTTGCTTGGTGAAGAAATAATAAAAATCGCCAAAAATTTTGGCGTTACACAGGTCATAACCCTTGGAGCGTATATTACTGGCATGTTCGTCGAGACACCAAGAGTATTTGGGGTTGCTACAGATGATGATGGATTGAAACTCCTAAATTCGTACGGCATTTCAAAAATTGATAATGGCAGTATCTCAGGAATGAACGGTATTCTATTAGGTATCGGTAAGATGAATAATCTAAATGGTATAAGTTTGCTCGGTGAAACATCAGGATATGTTATTGATGCAAATGCATCAAAATATATTCTAATGAAGTTACTCTCAATTATTGATTTGGATATTGATTTGGGAGATTTGGAGAAAAAAGCAGAAGATACGATTATGTTGATAAAAAGCATTGAACGCAGAATTGGTGACAAAAATGCGTCAAGTGATGAAGTTCAGCATATGGTTCAGAAGAAGCAACCCGAGATAGGGTATATTAGCTGATAACGATTAAACTTCGATGTGGAATTAAGTGAATGATATTAATTCCTAGTGTGGGTAAAATTATAGTTTTACAAGTTTGCCATAACGGCCTATATTTAGACTGTTTTCGCCTCTAAATGATTGTGTATAGCCATTTTCAATTGACACTTCATCCCCCTCGGTTACTATGTTTATTTGGTCATTCCACAATGATAGTTTAATACTCCCACTTTCATCTGAAAGAATCGCGTCAGCTACTTGTGCTGTTTCACCATTTCTCAAATTTACAGTTCTAGGTTCTTTCACTGATTCAATCTTACCCTTTACATTTATACCTCGCATTCCAGCATGCAACTGATTTATTTTAGTTTCCATCGCCATTTGTCAAATAGCACGCTTATTCCAATAATAAAGTTTCTGTATTTTGTGAAATGGTCATAACTAAAAATAGAATCTTACCAGTAAAGGTGAAATAAGGAGTATAGATTGACTGTGTTGTTGGAGGGATAGCGAAGCATGGCCAACCGCGCAGGACTCAAGATCAATTTGCAACCATGAGGGATCCCGTCCCTTAGGGGTTCGTGGGTTCGAATCCCACTCCCTCCATTTTATCTGCAGACAGTTTTCGGAACTTTAATTAACAATTGAATATCTTTTGATTTTTGGTTTATGGCATCGACGGTTAGGGATTATGACATTATAGTAGCTGGCGGAGGTCTGGCCGGCATGATAGTTGCGAGTTCTGCCGCTTTTTATTCCAAGCAATCTCTCAAAATCCTGGTAGTTGATAGGAATCCCTCTCCACAGCTGGGTAAAAAGACAATTTCGGGATGGGTGTGTGGAGACGCTGTTGGAAAGAACAGTGTTGATTTTATGACATCAAGAATAGGAATAAAGTGGCAAAATCCAGAAATTGAACATCCGGTTAAGGGAGTAATTGCATTCTCACCAGATCATGAAACATCAATATCATTTGACGGTGAGGGGTATATTTTGAATAGGAAGGTCCTCCCACAGAAACAGCTAAATGATGCTTTAGATGTCGGCATTGAAATCAAGTATAATCTAGCACTAAGAAATGTTATAACAGAAAACAACCAAGTAATTGGCTTGGAAGGCGAGGATCTGCAGACAAAATCTGCCTTCAAAAAAACATGCAAGGTGGTAGTTGACTGCACAGGGGTAACTTCGGTCTTGAGGACAAATCTCCCAATTACAACACATATTCAAAGAAGAATCAATAGAGATGATTTGGAAGCAACTGGTAGATATATTTACAATTTTGAAAATCAAGCAGAAGATAACACTTACTTTGATCCTGAATACTGTCTTATTCACCTCGATCAGAATATAGCTCCCGGTGGCTATGCGTGGGTGTTCCCTAAGGGGAAAAATAAAGTGAACATTGGGCTCGGAGTTCAACAAAAAGCAATGGAAGAGCATAATAGAAAACAGGGTGAACGCAAGGACTTGAAGACTAAGATTGATGACTATGTAAATTTGAATCCAGTGATAAAAAATCCACAGATAGCCGATGGTGAGTCCGATAATGGTAACAGTTGGGGAACATGGCAGGTTTCAGTGAGACGTCAGAATGATTGCTTGGTGGCAAATGGTTATATCCTTGTAGGCGATTCAGCATGGATGCCAAAGCCCCTGGATGCAGGAGGAATTGGGCCTGCCATTATTGCAGCGACTATCGCAGGAAAAGACGTAGTGGATTCAATTCAGGCCAATGATTATTCCGAAGAATCACTCTGGCGATACAATCTGGATTTTGTGGAAGCATACGGGTACAAGACGGCTGGTCTTGAGGTCTTTAGGAGACTGCTCCAAAAATTATCAAATGAGCAAATTAATTATGGAATGAAACATTTTCTCTCAAAGTTAGATGTAGAAAATATTACTAACGGAGAACATCCTGAGTTTGGGTTGGTAGATAAGCTCAATATGTTTGTTCATGGAGCTCTGAATAAGAGACTCGCAGAAGATCTAAAACACACAGCAGAAGTAAATAAGAAATTGGTCAAACATTACCACAATTATCCATCAAATCCAACAGACTTTCCCGAATGGCAAAAAAGTTTGAGCAAAACCATGTCTGATGCATTCATTAAGTTGGGATGCGCGTAATCGTTACTCAAACTTAGAATCTTCATTAGCCATAATTTTCTTTTCGAATTGTTCTATTATATCAATCATTCTTGTTCTTCTTTGTTCCTCGGTGATTATTGCTCTAACATTTTCTATCAGAATTCTCGATACATCCAATTTTTTCCTTAAACCGGGCATCAAATTATCGTAGACGGCTAGAGGATAAATAATACCATAAATTTTATCCATCAACTCGAATAGGGTATTTACATTTGAAGTACCTTCGGACCTAATCTTGTCTATTATCATTCGTTTTATTTCTCCGATACAATCCAACAGTCCCATAACATAAGAAATGTCGGAAACATCAAGTGATTTCATGCCCGGAATAACAGAGTTTTCTGCAATCGAAAACAAACAAAATGCCTCGACGAATTCCTGCTCCGCAATGTAGAGATATTTTTGAAGATCATCCTTTCCCAACTCCTTAAATTCCTGCAATAATTTTTTGGCTTTTTCAATATAATCGATTGATTCTTTTTTCTTATGAGAGTGCAAAGAGACAATAGCCTTGCTACAAAGTATTGTTGCATCCCTAGTTCCCTTTATGATGGCATTTCTTCGCTCTTCTACGTCCTTGAATTTTTTATTGATTTTCTCTACGTCAGATTGAACATTTGATAGCATCATGAAAGTGATGATTTATCAGTATATTTATTAATTATTTGATATTCCTCAGAAATATCCTCGTATAATTTTTCAAGACATGTTGGTTCAAAAGTTTCATTCTTTCTGGATTATATACTAGTATGTGGAATGCAAAATATCTTGGTGTACCAGACTCAGACATATGAAAACCTTGAACCTGCTAATAAGCGAAAAATCCAATATGAAATAGAACATGTCTACACCAGACTGAATAGGATTAGAAGAAATAGAGGATATAGTTTTGAACATGTGCTTGCGCAAAAATTAAACCGCAATGTTTGGAATGCAAGACGTTTAGGAGGATCTAGCGCAAATTTACCCGATATTATCGCTGTTAACAACAAGGAGTCGATATTCTTGTCTATAGAAGCAAAATCTGGTACGTCAGACAGTCTTTATGTTCCATCCGATCAAATCCAAAGATGTTTTCAAATTAGAGATATGTTCCAGGTATACAAGACAGCCCATGTCATCTTGGCCTTTAAATTTATGCAAAAAAGAAGAGTGAGAGAAGAAGGAAAAACAGTTTATACTCACAGAAAATTACAAGAATATTATAAAGTAGCAGATAGATATTCGAAAATTGAAGATATGCCGATCATCAAGTGTACTTATGATGGCAGTACGTACGAAATGAGAAATAACCAGACAAGGAAATGTTATCTAAAGGACTATGTCATGCCTTTTTGAATATATCCAAAATTATTAACTCATAATTTTTATTTCTCGTTTATTCATTTAACAATTCATGACTGTAGAAGAGCAACCTATTACTTCTGAACAAATGTATCGCATAGAAGATAACGGGCATTCAATTTTTGGTATGAAAAAGGTGCTTATGATGGAAAATGCAGGGCATGGGCTAGCTGATTTCGTTGTGTCTGAAAAAGGCCCCAACTTTGCAGGCAAAAAAATAATTTCATTTTGTGGGACTGGGAATAACGGTGGGGATGCAATGGTCGCTTCTAGACACCTCTCATCTCAGAGTGGGGTTGAAGTTACTATAGTACTTGTAGGTGATGCGAAGAACATGAAAACTGAAGAAACATTGGTCAATTGGTCGATTGTACACAAAATGAAATCAATAAGAATCCTCACAGGCCCAAATATTGTAGAGTTGGCCAAGAACAAGGTATCTGAATCGGACATAATTATCGATGGTATTTTTGGTACGGGGATAAAGGGGGAAATAAGAGAACCTTTTTCTTCAGTAATTGAAATAATTAACGCGTCAAATACCTATGTCGTATCAGTCGACATCCCTTCTGGACTGGATCCGAACAATGGAACCTTTCATGAAAAATGTATCAAAGCTGACGCAACTGTTACCTTTCACAGAATTAAAAAAGGGTTGACGATGAATAAAGAATACGTCGGCAAGCTTCACCTTGAGAAAATTGGAATACCAACTGAGGCTGAGCAAGGAGTGGTCTGAATTTGGGAATAGTACAGATTGCGGTAGGAAACATGCAAAATTTCAGTTATATCATTTATGATGAACATGATAAAGTTGGAGTTGTAATAGATCCTTCATGGGATCTTGAAAAAATATTTGATTTTTTAGAGAAAAATAAGATCTCGGCAAAATACATCATAAATACTCATACACACTTTGATCACGTTCTGGGTAATGATCAAGTTGCCGAAATTACAAGTGCTCCGATAATCCAGCATGAAAAATCCACTATTAAAAAGGACAGATCAGTGAGAGAAGGAGAAATTATCAATATTGGAAAAATGGAATTGCAGGTATTGCATACCCCGGGTCATTCAGAAGATAGCATTTGCCTAATTGTGAATAAAGAGTCTATCCTAACCGGAGATACACTATTCGTAGGAAATATTGGAAGAGTAGATCTTCCTGGAAGTAGTCCTGATAATATGTTCGATAGTTTATCTAGGGTTTCAAAGTTAGAAGGTTCATTAGTAGTGTATCCGGGGCATAATTATGGGATCACACCAACATCAACAATACTAAATGAAAGAACAAACAATCCCATGCTTAATTTCAAATCTAAAGAAGCATTCTTAAAATATATGGTAAATGATGAATAGGATATGTCTAGAGAATTTGACATACAATGTTCCCAAAAAAGTAACGTGATTGATGAGTTTCATACCACAAACCCTCTTTTTGTGTGTGTTATCTCATATACAGAAACAAGTCAGGTTCCAGGTATAACTTTTGCAGGAGCGAAGCCAGATCTCATAAAGTACACACCACCAGCAGACTCTGAATTTCTATTTCATGGTAGATGTTTTTCTATTTCTGGAGTGCCTGCAACACCTGATGGAATACCAACCCCGGCATTATTGACAAGAACGGCCCTGTTGCTTGGAAAAATACCATGTTTAGTCGTAAATTCGGGTTCCAAAATCGATCCTAAAATCCCATTTATTTCATTTGGAATTAACCACGGAAAGAACATTCAACATGAGGCAGCATTACAACTCTTTGAGGCACATCAAGCTTTTGACTACGGCAATTTGTTAGGTAAACAATTAGCCAAGTCAAACGACCTAGTAGTTCTAGGCGAGAGTATCCCCGGTGGTACAACTACGGCTCTTGGAGTGTTGACAGGATTTGGGATTGATGCAAACTACAAGATGAGTAGTAGTATGCCAACAAATCCCCATGATTTGAAAATCAGGGTAGTGCAAGAGGCTATCAAGAAGTACAATTTATCAGAGTTAAAAGATCCCTTCAAAATAGTATCGTTACTAGGCGACCCGATGATACCAGCAGTTGCTGGAATCGCAACAGGTATCATCCAATCTGAGTCTAGAGTAATGCTTGCAGGGGGCACACAAATGGCAGCAGTTCTTGCATTTATGGCCTCTCTGAATGTTCCTTTTGATAAAATCTGTATAGGGACCACTTCTTACGTTACTAAAGATGAGAATTCAGATTTGAATTATCTGGTCAGAGCCATTTCCCCAAACATACCTATTTTATCGGTAAATCCGGGTCTAGACAGATCGACAAAAAATGGATTGCTAATGTATGACAAGGGCGTAGTAAAAGAAGGAGTAGGTTCAGGCGGCGCCCTAATAACACTTCTGTTGAAATCAAATAGATCTCTGGATATAGACATTTTCTTAAGAAAATTAGAAGATGAGTACGAAAAGAATATTGAGAATATTGTAGTGTGAAAAATTGATTGATGGCCCCCGAGGCCAAATTCAATCCAATTTTGGCACGCTTATTTTACTGTAACAGATTTTGCGAGGTTACGTGGGTAATCAGGATTTGCATTGTTGCAAATGGACAAATAATATGCCAAAAGCTGCAGCGGGACTATTTCGATGAGGGGATAGAGTGATTCATTTATTGTTGGAATGGTGATTTGGTAATCATATACTTCATCTTTCTTATTTGAAATTCCAACTATTTTTGCACCTCTCGATTTTATAGTATGTATGTTTGATAAAGTATCTCCATAAGTAGAATCGTCTGGATGAATGACAATTACTATACTATTGTTGTCTATTAATGCGAGAGGGCCATGTTTTAATTCACCTGCAGCCATTCCTTCGGCATGAATATATGACAATTCCTTAATCTTTAAT
This sequence comes from Nitrososphaeraceae archaeon, assembly GCA_025937665.1. Classification (GTDB taxonomy): domain Archaea; phylum Thermoproteota; class Nitrososphaeria; order Nitrososphaerales; family Nitrososphaeraceae; genus TA-21. The sequence goes on from JAICQW010000023.1 coordinate 15,149, forward strand.
GCTCCTTCTAGACATATAGGAAAATGAAGAGATCTGCCAAGAATGTATATGTCCTTTGATCCTTTTATCTGATTTGCAACACTTTCAATGTGCGAATCCAATTCCAAGACTTGATTGATGGCTTTGGTCAAAACGTCCTTACTAGCGAATATCCCATTTGATTTCTTTCCTATCAATTCTGCAACATAATATAACAGTGCAATCTGACTAGTGAAACTCTTGGTTGCAGCCACACCTATTTCAGGACCGCAGTTAACCTCCAGATAAGAATCACTTAATCGAGCAAGAGAAGAAGTTGGAATATTAACAATTGACAGAACTTTGGCACCCATTTCCTTTGCAGATTTTACTGAGTGCATTACATCAGCGGTTTCACCACTTTGAGATATTGCCAATAGAACTGAATTTTCATCCAGCAAATCAGCTGAATATTGGAATTCACTTGACATTATGGGTTCAACGTGAATCTTTGATTTCGAAAAGATTTGCTTTGCAATTAATGCCGAATGATAACTGGTTCCACTTCCAGTAATAAAGACATTTTTGGCATCCGTAATGATCTTGCAGAATTTATCCAAATTTTTCTTGTCCTGATCCATGCTCTTTACTATTGTTTGATGCTGTTCATGAATTTCCTTCAAGGTATAATGTGAATATTTTCCTTTATCAGCATCACCTAACTCCCATGCAACTTGTGTTATTTTTCTTGAAATTCTGTCACCATCAAAATTGAAAAAAG